>JAISDF010000124.1 GCA_031265025.1 Spirochaetaceae bacterium | reverse complement strand
ATTACCATAGGTCCCATGATTTCTGAAATTTTTACCGTCTTTGCGCCTAAACTTCAAAATGAACTGGGAAGGGACAAACCCAATGAAATTTGGCTTGCCCCGGATGTAAAAACCAAGGGGATAATTCCCAATCCTTTTAAGATGGTCAGCCCCAAACAGGCTACCCAGGCCGCCGTTTTTTCTTCTATAGGCGCCTGTACCTTTACCTTTTCTCCGGTAGGCATGACGGTTATGCTTGGCGAAATCGTCGCCGGCCGCTGTAAGGAATTATACCAGAAAATTACCGGGGCCATTTGTGTACAGGACGGGGTAAGTAACAGCACCTATCTCGGCGAATTTATCATTCCCCTGATTGCCTTTGCCGGAATGCCCATTACCGCGGTAGCCGCCGGTCCCGGCGCGTCCCTGTTCAACGCTCCGCCGCGTTTTTCTGTGGAGCCTTTGAATAATCTTGCCCAGCTGCTTACTATTCCTGATTATATTATTTTTGGGATCATAGGCGTTATCGGCGGCGCGCTTTTCGCGTTCCCCATAGCGGTAAAAAAAGCCCGGTCCTGGACCGAATTCATGTTCCGGAAAATAAGCCACGAAGCCTTGATCGGCGCTTTCCTGGGCCTGATTTTCATGCTGGCCTTTTATGAAGCCGGCCTCCTGGGCATCATCATAGCCCTGGCTATAGGCATTTTCGGCGGTTATCTGCACAACCGTTTCGGCATTCATACCGGCGTACAGTTTATGGCCTATTACGCTTCGAGCTGGCTGGTTGTCCAGATTCTTGCTGTGGCTAAAATTCTTGTGTGATGTTTTTTGTTTATGGGATACCCTTAAACCCGCTTGCGCGGGGAAGCTTTTCAGTTGAAAAAGTTGCTTAGGCAGTTAAAAAGAGAACAGCATACCCCGTCCTACAAACGGGGTATGCTCTTTCTCCCGCTTTTCCCCATCTGCTGTATGAGGGCGTTAAAATCCCGGGGAAAGGGCGCGCGGAATACAGGGTCCTCATCGGCGTCTGTTTCAGGCGTGTCCGGCGGGGCATTGTCCGGCGTTGTGACGCGTAACAGCGATGCCAGCGGCGCGCTCAGGCGAAGTTCATAGGCGTGAAGGCCCAGGCGGTCAAGAAGCGGTTTTTCGTCAAGTGGATCGCCATGCCAGTTTCTTTTTAGGGAAGAAAGCAGTATGCCCTTGGGACTGGCCCTGCCGTAAAGGGGATCGCAGACCAAAGGATGGTCCAGGGCCGCGAGGTGGGCTCTGATCTGGTGGGTTCTTCCGGTCTTTGGCAGCGCTTCAATCAGGCTGTAGTTTCCCGCGCTTCCAAGAAGGCGGAAAAAGGTAAGGGATTTTTTTCCCCGGTACTTGTCAATGATGGTCCTGTGTTTCTTGTCTCCGCCGGGGACCAGGGGAAGATCGCAGGCCGTTTCTTTCCAGGAAGGAACGCCGTGTATGACGGCGATATAGCGTTTTTGTACGCTGTTATTCGCAAACGCCAGGGAAAGTTCCCTGTGGGCTTCCGGTGTTTTGGCAAAGAGGACCAGCCCCGAAGTATCCTTGTCGAGGCGGTGTACCGTATAGACCCTGAGTCCCGGCGCGGCGGTATTATCTGCGGCCTTTGACGCCTTTTCTGAAAGGTAGGCGTCAAGCAGCCTGTCGAGCCGTTCCTTTGATTCATCCCAGCGGTCGGGACTTACGGCTATGCCCGACGCCTTGTTTACCGCGAGGAACAATTCATTTTCATATAAAACCGTAAAGGGCTGTTTCAGCTTCATGTTTCAGGTATAAAGGCTGTGGCTTCCTGGGTTCCCCCGGCAAGGGCCTCAAGGGCGCCGGGTCTTCCGCCGTGGGCAAGTATCATGGGTATGCCGTAAGCGAGGACCAGGCGGGCGGCTTCAATCTTGGTGGCTATGCCGCCGGTTCCAAAGTCATTGGCATTCCCTATGCTGATATGTTCTTTTATCGTTGCGAGATTCCTGACTTCCCTGACCAGGCGGGCGTCAGGGTATTCTTTGGGATTCTTGTCGTAGAGGCCGTCTATATCGCTGAAGAGTATCAACAGGTCGGCGCTCCAGAGCACCGCCGACTGTGCGGCAAGGGTATCGTTGTCGCCTATTTTTATTTCTTCAACACAGACCGTGTCGTTCTCGTTGATGATGGGCACGATGCCTTCATCAACAAGGGTGAAGAGTGTGTTCCTCATGTTGAGGGTTCTCAGTGAATCGCCGAAATCATCCCTGGTGAGGAGTATCTGGCCTGTATGGATGCCCTGGGCGGCAAAGGCCCTGCTCCAGGCGGCCATGAGTTCAACCTGGCCGACAGCGCAGAGGGCCTGTCTGTAGTGGAGGTCTTTTTTTCGCTCCCACTTGTCCATGGCCGAAAGTCCGGCTACCTGGGCGCCCGAAGACACCAGCGCGATCTGTTTACCCTTCCGTATGAGCGCGGCCGCCTGGAGGGCGAATTCTTCCATAAAAGAAACATTGATCCTGCCCTTGCTGTCGGCAAGAGTATTGGAGCCGATTTTGATGACGATTTTCCGCGCTGTTTCTATCAATTGGGAAATCACTGACACATT
>JAISDF010000083.1 GCA_031265025.1 Spirochaetaceae bacterium | reverse complement strand
CTTGATTTTGCCGATTCCTACCGTATTCCCTATATGCCCACCCACATCATAGGCGCTTCCCTGGACATCCCCTGGAAGACCGGCTCCCTGCTTATTTCGGCGCATTGGGAAAGCTCCCGCTACGCGGACCCGAACAACCTCATGGTCCTCGATCCCTACTGTCTTTTGAACCTCACGGTGAATCAAGCCATAGGGAGCCACGTCACCGTTTTTGGAGCGGTCCGCAATATGCTTAACGCGCTATACACGTCCTTTGCCGAATACCCCATGCCGGGCATGAACCTTACCCTCGGCCTGCGGGCAAAGTTTGGGAAGCAGGAATAGGGAGCGTTGCTTCCCCATATTGCTTCCTGAGTTCCCCATAATCCAGGCTTTCGATCAGCCTTTTAAGCGGCAGAATGGAAGCGGGGTTAACACTGATACTAACCAGTCCCATGCCGATAAGCGCCGGCAGCGATCCGGCTTCCGCGGCCATTTCGCCGCAGAGGCTGCAGTGTTTTCCCGCCCGGGCAGCGGCGTTAATGGCGTTCCCTATTAAACGGAGCACCGCAGGGTCAAGGGAATTGTAAAGGTACTGCACTTTTTCGTTCATCCGGTCAACGGCCAGGGTATACTGGGTCAGGTCATTGCTGCCTATGCTGAAAAAGTCGGCCTTTTTGATAAAATCATCGGCCAGTATTGCTGTGGAGGGTATTTCTATCATGATCCCCAGGGGGATTTTTTTGTCGTACCCTATTCCTTCATGGTCAAGATCGGCCTTGGCCGATTCCAGCGCCGCAATAGTCTGGTCCAGTTCATGCATGGATGAGATCATGGGGACCAGGATGCGCACATTGCCAAAAACGCTGGCCCGCAGTATGGCCCGGAGCTGGGTTTTAAAAAGCGCTTGATTGCCAAGGCATATCCTGATGGCCCTGTATCCGAGGAAGGGATTCTCCTCAGGCTCAAGATGCAGGGCCTCAACCGGTTTATCGGCGCCTATATCCATAGTGCGTATGACCAGGGGCCTGCCGTTCAATTTTTTTGCCGCCGTGTAATATGCGGCGTATTGCTCATCTTCGGAAGGCAGATTTTTTTTATTCATAAACATAAATTCGGTCCTGAAAAGCCCGACGCCGTCTCCGCCGTATTTCAGTATGTTGTCAATTGCCTGGGTTTCCACAATATTGCCGTTGACATATATGCGCCGTCCGTCTTTTGTCCTGGCTTCCACGGCCTTGTATTTTTCGCGGGCGGCCTGTTCGGCTTCATACGCCGCTTTTATTTTGGCGGCTTCTTCCCGCTCTTCCTCCGGTATACGGAAACTCGCCCAGCCGTCCACCGCATTGAGGAACATACAGTCGTCAGGGTTTCCGCGGACCTGGTCATACAGGACGCTTAAATCGCCGCAGTTGATAAGCATGGGAATCTCAAGGCTTGCGGCCAAAATCGAAATATGGGCCGTTTTAGATCCCCGGGACAGCACAATGCCCCGGATCTGTTCATAATCGGCCCCCATGAGCAGCGACGCCCCAATATCATCGGCGGCAATAATTACCGGTTCAGCGAGGCAGGCCAGGCTCGGAAAGGCCGCGCCTTTGACATGGCAGATGAGCCTAAAGGCTATGTCTTCGGCGTCGCCGGCGCGTTCCGCCATATAGGCATCCCCTGAATCAATAAGCAGTTGCCCCATTTCCTTTGCCCCCCGCATGATCGAGGCCGCCAGGGAATACCCCTCTTCAATAAAGGAACAAACACTTTCCTTGAAGTCATCGTCTTGCAACATTGCCAGGTGCATCATAAGCATCTCGGATTCATCATGGCCGCCCTTTTCAAAGAGCTGGGCGGAAAGGGCGGTCATTTCTGCTTCAAGAAGCGCAAGATGGAAGGAGAGTTTCTCCCTGCGCTCCCCGGCCGGCAGGGTTTCCCTTTCTTCAAGGTTTACTTCAAAAGGCGATTCTACCACCAGGACCTTTGCAAGCCCCATGCCGGCGCAGACCCTTGTCCCCCGTATCCGCATATTATTCCTCCAGGGCCTGTATAAAAGAACAGATGGCGTTTACCGCTTCCTCGGAGTCGGTTCCGTCGGCGTCTATGGAAATCGTCTTTCCCTGTTTCATCTTTCCCTTGAGAACGCTAAAAATATTTTTGGGGTTGACGGTTATCCCTTCACATTCAATGGTTATATCAGCCTGATATTTCCTGGAAAGCGCCACGAGCTGCGTAGCCGGCCTGGCGTGCAGCCCTGTGGGATTGATAATCAGCAAGTTTCGTTTCTCCATGGCGTCAAAACCTCCGTTGCCGGCATGTGATATGTTTTATTGCCAGCAGTATATCTTCCGCGCTTTCAGCGTTAAGCACGCGGTCAAAAGCAGTTTTATCTTCCAGCAGGGCAAGCAAATCATTAAGGGCCCGGTAATGGGAACAGTCGTCAACCGCGCCAAGGCAAAACACAATCTTTACCGGATCATATTCCCTGTGGCCAAAGCACACCGGATTTTTCAGATGCACTATGCTCATGCATACCCTGTTGACATAACCCTGGGGCCGGGCATGGGGCATCGCGATATGCGGGGCTATGACAATATTCCCCTTAAAAGTCTGGGCGGCTTTCTGCATTTCTTCGATGTAACGCCGGTCAATACTCTTGCTGTCCACCAGCAGTTTGCCGCCGTGCTGTATCGCATCGGCATAGTTGGACGCCTTTACGTTGACAGCAACCGTCTTGCCGGTTATCAGAGCGTCAAGTGAGGGCCCTGAAAATTCCAGGGGCTGATCTATTTCTGTTTTCACCAGGAGGAGTTTTTCAAGATCGGAGACAAGGCCCTTTCGGTCATTTACCGTACAGTGCCGTTCGATTATTCTCAGGGTCTTCTGTATCTGCCCCCGTTCGTTATTTCCCTTTTCGGGAATTGTATACACATATTCCTGAATTTTCAGTATGTTTTTCTGGCTCAGCAGGGGGTCCACCTCTATAATGACATCCCCTTCCCTTCCCTGCAGCGGAATGGTGGTAAAAACAAAATCTATATCGTTGCCGTCAAAATACTTATATTCTCCAAGGGACAACTGGGCGGCAATTTTTATTTTTGGAAACACGCTGGTTATTCTGGAGGACAGCAGTTTGGCTGTGCCAATGCCGGCGCCGCAGACGACCACCGCGTAAAACTGCCTTTCCAGCCTGCTCTGGATCTTTCGCTCCACCGCGGCGGCAATGTGGACAGCCACATTGGTCAGCAGGGTGTCGTTGATTTTTACCGAAAAATGCTGTTCAAGTATGTGCGCCGAATTGATTACCGCATAGTATTCCGAAGGATACTGGTCCATAAACAGCTTTGTATCGTTTCCTGTTTTTATGTCGAACTGGGCTCGTATGACCAGGGGTTTTATTTCAAGCAGGAGATCCTCCAGGAGTTCCTTGTCCGACCGGATCTCAACGCCTATTTCGGCCTCAACGGCATTTATGAATTTTTTTATTGCCGAACGGGCCTTTTTCAGCCCTTCGTGGAATTTTCCGGCGCTGCTTTCCAGGCGGCTGATGCCTGTGCCGAGAATGTGCATGGTAACATAGGCATCCTCATCGCCTATGGAGCCGTTGTCCGGCCGGTCAAAAAGTTCGCCGCTCATGGTCCGGACTATACCGTATTCCTCATAGCCCTTGATTTTTTCAAGCTGTCCGCTGTCCATCCTGACAATGCCGCCGGCCTTAAACCGTTTTGCGCCAACGCTTAAAAAGACAAAAAGTTCAGCTTCATGCTCGTCGGTAAAAACCACGCGGAGCGCCTTCTGTATGTTCTTGAGAAACGAGCCTATGCGGTCAACCGGTATGGTATCCCAAAAATCATTTATCCGGTTTAAATAACGGGCGCCGCCGTGTCCGGCTAATTCCTGTCCATAGAGAATTTGAAGCAGCGAAATTCGCTGATAATTTTTTAAGAGCTGTTCCGCCAGGGCCCTGCGTATGGCTATTTCGGCGCCCTTGGCCTCTATGCCGAAATTCGGCTTTTTGACAAGATTGATGTGGTACTCGCAAAGCTGTGTTTCAACGTCTTTAAGGTCCCTGGCAGCGGTGGACTTGCTGACATTGGCAAAAGCGGCAAGTTCGGAAACGGTGCGCGCGCGGTTTTCCTCAAGGATCCTGATTGACATGATGAATTTCCGCTCATCCCCTGAATACACCTGCTGTTCCATCGCCGGATGCCTGAAATACTCGCAGAGCAGGGAAAAATCAGGCGCCGTCCTGTCAAGATAGATGCCTACATTGCTTTTCTTTATCAGGGGCACCTTTTTATCCCTGAACCAGCAGTCCAGGAGAGCAAGGTCATACCGTATAGTGCGGGCGCTTACGTTCATCCGGTCCGCCAGGTTCGAAATCGTTACCGGTTTCTGCGCGTCGGACAAAAGAACGGCGATTGAATAACATCTGGGGGTCAAAGAAGCCATGGGCATACCTCATTCGGTCCTGAAAACTTTGGAGAAAGCCGTTGCTTCAATATACTGCCCTTTCAGGCTTTCTCCAAACAATTTATCCGGAACGTTCCGGTTCTACAGGAGCCTTATCTTTTCGAGGCTGGCCCGTACAGAGGCTTTAAGTTCCTCCGCTATCTCTATATAGGGGCTTCTGGGCAGGCCCGAATCAATACCCCGCATGGAAAGTATGGCGTGCATAATGGGCACGGTCGGTCCGGCCTTGGTAATGGAGCGCACTTCAAGTATCTTATACTGAAGCTCCATTGCCTTTTCCCGGTTGCCGGCAAGATACGCGTCCCACAGGTCTTTTAGAATTTCAGGAAAAATATTCGCCATGCCGCAGACGCAGCCCGTCGCGCCGGCGTCAAAGGCGGCCATAAAAATCGCCTCGGTGCCGATGATAAGGTTAAAATCAGGATAGTCCTTTATCGCCTCATGAAAGAGATAGTAATTGACGATGTCAAAGGAGCTGTCCTTACAGCCCCGTAGTCCGTGTTCCGCAAGGCGGCGCAGCGTCTTTGGCGATATTGCATTCTGCGAAAGATGGCTGTTGTTATAGACAAATACCGGAAACTCAGTCTCGTTTACCGCGTCAACCAGGGCGGCAAAATGGCGGTACATGGCTTCGTCGGAAAGGTGGGGAGCATAATAGGGCGAAATGGCCCCGACCCCCGCCGCTCCGGCGCTCTTGGCGTGTTTCGCGAGTTCGCAGGTTGTTTTGGTATCCGCGGTGCCCACATGGGCCACCACCGGGACCTTGCCGTTGACTTCGTCCAGGATAATTTCCAGGACCTGCTTCCGTTCATCAAGTCCCATGCAGGGCCCGCATCCATAGGTCCCCACGGGGTATAATCCGTTTACATAGGGAAGTATAAAGCGTATGTTTTCCCGTATGCCCTTTTCGTAGATATTGCCGTCCTGGTCAAAAGACGACAGCGCCGGCGGTATGATCCCGATAAATTCTTTTGCTTTCATGATAACTCCTCAATAAGCCTAATATTCAATGCCGGACTGTAAAGCGGCATCATAATTACTGTCTTCAATCTCGCCGGGCAGATAGATTTTCTTGCCCGGCTGGGGTTTCGCCGATTTTATTTCGGCAATCAGCCTGCCCATGCGCGCCGTATACTCCTCAGCCGGCATAAAGGCGTGAATATCAACCAGTATGCCGAAGGCGCCGGAGTTCATTCCCGCCTGGGGATTTTTGTGCACCGAATTGACTTCGCCGGTAATGCCGCCGCCTGAAAGAACGCCCGCAAGAACCTCTACCGCAATGGCGATGCCGTATCCCTTGGGGCCGGCCATTGCCGTAAGGACTCCGTTGATCGCCTTTGCGGGGTCGTCGGTGGGGACGCCGCCGGCGTCAAGGGCCCAGGAAGGATCGATCTTTTTTCCCTCCTTTGCCGCCTGGTATATCTTTGCCTTCGCAACGGCGCTGGTTGCCATATCCAGCGTCAGGGGCTTCTCGCCAAAGGGAAGGCCGATAGAAAAGGGATTAGTTCCCAGCGCCGCTTCCATAGAACCAAAGGGCGCCACCGTCGGATTTGCGTTGGCAAACAAAAAACTTATGTACCCCTTCTCCGCGGCGCGGCGGGTATAAAAAGCCAGGGCGCCGCAGTGGTTTATATTTTTCACTGAGCCGCAGACTATGCTTTGGTCTTTGACCTTTTCAAGCAGCCTGTCCATCAAGTCCTGTACGCCGGTCTGTCCGAATCCGCCGTTACAGTCCATTACAACAGAACTGCCCGTCTCCCGGACTATGGTGGTTTTTGCCCCAAGGTTTATCCCCCCCTGCCTGATCCTTTCAAGATACGCGTCAAGCATATTGAGGCCGTGGGACCTGGTGCCCCTGGCGTCGGCAAAAGCCAGGGACTCGGCAACCAGGAGCGCACGGTCCCTGTCCGCTCCGGCGGCGCAGAGGGCGTCGAGGATTTCTTTTTTTACGGTTTCGATGGATTTGCGCTCAGCCATGCATATACTCCGGAAAAAATACCGCATAAACAGCGTCAGGCGTTTCAGCCGATGCTATGTCATCCAGATGTTTTTCAAGGGCATCCATGAGTTCGCCCATAGCGTCTATATGCGAATCATGATCAGAAGCCGCCAGGGTAACGATAACCTGAATCGGATCATTCTCCTCATGTCCAAAATTAACCGGTTTTATCAGTGTGGTAACCCCTATGCCGGAGCTGATAACGCCGTCCTCGGGCCGGGCGTGGGCTATGGCTATTCCGGGGGCTATGGCGATATAAGGTCCCAGCCTTTCCACCGCGCTGATCATGCCCTCTATATAGCGCGCCTCAATAATGCCGTGGCTGATGAGTTTTTCTCCCGAAATTTCAACAGCCCTGCGCCAGTCAGGAGCTTCGGCCTGCACGGTAATGTAATCCTTCTTCAAAAAATTGCTAAGCATGATTGCTGCCTCCAAAAAATGAACCAAGATTATTGACAGCGGTGTCAAACATCCTCGCCAGAGTATCATGGTCATACGCCGCTATGTGGGGAGTAACGATGGCGTTGTCAAGTTCCCTGAAAGGATTATTCCTGCCGCTCTCATCTTCCAAAACATCAAAAGCCGCGGAGGCGCCGCTGTTTTGCGCAAGAAATTCCAAAAGCGCATCTTCGTCCACAATACCGCCTCTGGCGGCGTTGACAATGACCGCCGTTTTTTTTACAAGCCTGAGTTCCGCCCGGCCCAGCAAGCCCCGGGTTTCTTCGGTTAGGGGAACATGGACGGATATAAAATCAGCTTCTTTAAGCAAGCCCGGAAGATCGGTATACCTTCCTCCCAGGGCAGTAAAGTTTTTATTTTCAACGAGGTCAAAGCCCAGTATCTTCATGTTGAATCCCGAGACAAGGGCGCACAGGGTCCTGCCTATGGCGCCGGTTCCAATAATCCCCAGGGTTTTTTCCGAAAGGGACCTGCCCTTTATCCTGGCCCAGGAACCCCTGCGGACACAGCGGTCCCCTTCGCAGATGCGCCGCGCCGCGGCCAGCATAAGGCCAAAGGCCATTTCCGCCACGGCCCCGCTGTTTATCCCCGGCATGCTCATCACCGCAACGCCCCGTTGTTGCGCCGCGGCAAGATCAATATTATCGACTCCAACGCCGAACTTGTGGATTACCCTTACCCGCGCCATGCTTTCCAGTTCCGCTTCGCCTATCAATTCGGTTCCGATAATAATCCCGTCATAGACGCCGAGGGATTCCCGTTTTTCTTCCAGAAAACCAAAATCCCCTTCCAGTCCATGACGCAAAAACGCGGCCCCCGCATCGGCATCGCCCATGACCGCCCTGCAGGTTTTTGACGCAACCAGTATTTTTGGCAGTCCGGTCAATTTCCCGCTCCCGTCTTTTTATACGCCGCGATACAACGTTCAAGGGCGTCCTTCCAGGGAGCCATGGCAATGCCAAAGGTCCGGGAAAAGGCGATGGACTCAAAAACCGTATTCGCCGCCCTTTTGGCCAAACGGATTTTTCCCGATTCGGCCTCTATCACCTTCCCCCCGTCAAGGCCCAGGAATTCCGCTATGGAGCGGCTTACCTCATAACGGCTGGCGGCCCCCCGGTTTGAAACAAGGTAGGTTCCGTAGTATTCAGTTGACGCAACCTTGACCAGGGCTTCGGCAATATCAAGGGTATAGGAGGGGCTGCAAAACTGATTGCCGCTGGCCAGAACCTGCTCTCCGGCGTTTATTTTGTCAATGATACTAAAAATAACATTGTTTTCGCGATGCCCCTTGAGTCCGAAAAGCCAGGCTGGTCTTATGATAAAGTATTTTTGACACAGGGAACGAATCGCTTCTTCGGCCATGTGTTTGCTCTTGCCATACACATTAACAGGATTGGGAAAATCATATTCATGATAGCCGGTCTTTTTTTCGCCGTCATAAACCGCGTCGCTGCTTATGTATACGAGCTTGCTGCCTGTCCGCGACGCGGCCAGGGCCATGTTTTTTGTTCCGAAGGCATTAAGGGCAAAACCCTGGGCTTCGTTCTTTTCTATTTCGTCTAAATCGCGGAATCCGGCGCAGTGAATAATGACGTCGGGCTTTTCTTTTTCGACAAAACCGATAATTTCGGGGGTATTGGTTATGTCTATAGACTGCCTCCCCATTAAACGCACCGTTTGATATCCTGCCGCTTCAAAGGCGTCGGCTACTTCCCAGCCCAAAAGGCCTGAGGCCCCGGTTACCAGCGCTTTCAATTCACCCTCCTCAACACAGCCCTGCAGGGAGCCCCTTCAAGGTCCTTCACTTTAAGGGGAAGGCAGAAGAGTTCATAGTTGCCCGGCAGGACCGAATCCAGCATAAGACCTTCAAGAATAACCACTTCCCGGGACAGGAGGGCCAGGTGAGCGGCGCGGGACTTGTCGCCCCGCTTGTCAAGGTTAAAAAAATCAAAGCCCACCAGGACAACGCCCCTGTCCGCAAGGCATTCGCAGGCCGCAGCAGTTATATACACATTGTCAAAATCGGCCCCTGTTTTAAGCTTTTCCGTATTGTCGGTTTTAATAAGTATCCTCGGGGCGCGGATCGCAAGGGCTTCAAAAAAACTCCGGTCCAGGGAAGCCTCCCCGCGGCCGTCAATAAGCTGCGCTTCCCCGCAGAGTTTTTCAAGACCTATGCCGTCTGTTTTTTTACCGCCCTCAATAAAATGAAAGGGAGCGTCTATGTGGGTGCCCAGGTGACTGGGCATACTGATCGTCGACAGGGCCATGCGGGATCCCAGGCTGTAATGTCTCTGCCACTCAACACTAAAGTCATTAAGGCTCTGATACTTTACCATGCCGGGCTCAAGAGCCTGGCTGATGTCAATAAGTTCCATAACAGCCTGTCCCTGTTTCCTAGAAACCTGAAAGAATACGGCCTATTCCGTTGGCAATGAGCCCCGACCACACAAAGTCAGGATCCACCACAGTAAAACTGTGGGCAGCGAGGATAGAACCGCAGGCGGCAAAATAACAATAGGGCAGTATGATAAAAAGCACGCCCTGAATGGCTCCGCCAAGTATGGCGCCCTTTACCCCGCCCTGGGAATTGCCGAATACGCCGCCGGCTCCGCCCATAAAGAAGAATTCGATGACCGGGGGAACTACCGCCACGCCGACCGCAAAACCGAAGACAATGGAGGTCAGAATCCCCGCCACCGTGGCGGAAACAAAGCCGATGAGCACCGCGTTAGGGGCATAGGGAAACACCACCGGGCAGTCAAGGGCGGGCACCGCGTTGGGAACTATCTTTGACGCTATGCCCTCAAAAGCGGTAAGTATTTCGGCAACCATCATGCGGACGCCCTGGAGCAGTATCGTGAGGCCGGCGCCGAAGGTTATGCCCTGAATCAAAATAAAGGAAACCACATTTTTGGAGACATTAAGGTCTGTTTCCAGGAATCTGTATCCGGTAAGGGTCACGCAGACGGCCAGGAGTATAACGATAATCAGCGTCGCGGCGCAGACAATTTCTTTGGCAAAGCTGAACGCTCCGGGGAGCTTGAGGTTTTCCGTGCTGTTGGCCTGGTCCTTGGCAAAGATTTTTCCCGCGTTGCCCGCAAGCCAGTAACCGGTGGCGCCGAAATGTCCCATAGCCAGGGGCTGGTCGCCGGTTATCTTCCGCATAAACTTATTGTTAATGGCAGGAAGGGCCGCGTAGGCAAAGCCTGCAATAAGCGATCCGATGACGACCGCCCTGATTCCGAACACGCCGGCAGAGGCAAAGGCTACCGCTATGGCCGCGGCCACATAAAGAAAGTGATGGCCCGCAAGGAAGATATACTTCAGCGGGGTAAAGCGGGCCAGAATCAGGTTGACAATAAAAGCGCCGACAATGATATACGCAACCGTAGTCCCGTACTCAGCCGTTGCCAGGCTTACAACCGATGTCGTCATGGGAACCAGTCCCTGGGCATTAAAAGCCCTGGTCATCAGGGGCGCCAGATAAGAACCGATGACGCCTGCCATAACGCCGGCGCCGGTATTCAGAATAATAACACCCATAATAGTTTTAAGGGTTCCGATAATAACCTGATCAGCGGGTTTCTTCTGAACTAAAAGTCCTACCAACACCACCAGGCCGATAAGAATCAACGAATCCGTAAGAAAATCATTGATAAGAAGCCAAATAAAACTCATCTTCTCCTCCTCACAGCATACACCCCGCACAAACGGAGTTAGTTTAAACGAAACCTGTTCAGATTGCTTCCATCTGTTTCAGGCAATCCGCAACCTTAATTCTCATTTCATCCTTACTGATGAAATTATTAATCGACAGTATTCTGAAATGCTTTTCCGGCGGAATTCCTTTCTTGAGAACATCAGCCAGTTCAACCGAAGTCACGACCATATCGAACGGAATGGACTTTGCCGTTCCGATATCAGCAACGTTGAGCTGATAGCCCTTGACCCCCAGTTCATCCAGTATTTTCCCCACGTTGATTTTTAACATCACGCTTGAGCCGATACCCAAGCCACATACCGCCAATACGTTCATAGCAACTCCCCCGCGGTCTCTGCCGCGCTTTGTGTTATTGCCAAACTGTATACCCTTTCTTTTAAACCCGCAACAAAAATTCGATTTTGAATGCCGCTATTTCATTCCGGGTCTATTGTGGCAATTTTAATACAATGTTAATAATACTGCTTGCCTGTTCCAGCTTATCGCTTCCGTAAAGGGAGCCACGTTACCGTTTTTGAAGCGGTCCGCAATATGCTTAACGCTCTGCACAGGTCCTTTTGCCGAATACCCCATGCCGGGCATGAACCTTACCCTCCGCCTGCGGGCCATATTTGGGAGGCAGTAATAGGGCGCATGACTTCCCCTTCCTCCCTCCTTCTGCTATACTGCTCCCCATGGACGCGTCCCGCAAACTAACCGTAACCGAACTCACCGGCAGGATACGCCAAACCCTGGAAGACGGCTTCGGCTCCCTGGTGGTGGAGGGAGAGCTTTCCAACTACCGGCCCTCCAGCACGGGGCATCTGTACTTTACCCTCAAAGACGCGGGGGCGGCGATTTCCGCGGTGATGTTTAAAAACCAGATCCGTAACCTGACCTTCGAGCCCAAGGACGGCATGCTCCTGCGGGTCCGGGGACACCT
>JAISDF010000005.1 GCA_031265025.1 Spirochaetaceae bacterium | reverse complement strand
AAATTGGGCCGCTTGGGGTCAAGTTTTACCTTGCCCGCGGATTCCTGCATGAGCCTGACGAGCCGGTCTACCTTGACTTTTGAGACCTTGCCGAATTCAATCTGTACTATGCTGTCCCTCTCTTTGAGGGATACCACCGCGATTTCCCGGCAGATGATGCGTATCTCGGAGAGGGCAAGGAGCGAGGCGGCTTCGTCGGGCAGGGGGCCGAAGCGGTCGAGAAGTTCGGCATACACCCGCTCAAGTTCGTCTTTGCTTGTGATGGACGCTATCTTCTTGTAGACTTCCATTTTTTCCTGGACCGAATCAATATAGGAATCAGGTATGAAGCCCGAATATTCAAGCTCCAGGAGAGTTTCGGCCGGCGCCTCGTAATGTTCGTCGGCGAGGCGTTGTATGGCCTCGTCAAGAAGGCGTACATAGAGGTCAAAGCCCACGGAGTAAATGTCCCCGGACTGTTCCCTGCCCAGGAGGTTTCCCGCCCCCCGTATTTCCATGTCCTTCATGGCTACCTTAAAGCCCGATCCCAGTTCGGTAAAATCGGAAATAACCGCAAGCCGCTTCATGGCGAGTTCGGTCAGGGGCCGGTCCTTTGGATAGAAAAGATAGGCGTAGGCCACCCGGTCGGAGCGGCCTACCCTTCCCCTGAGCTGGTAAAGCTGGGAAACGCCGTACATATCGGAACGGTCTATGATGATGGTGTTTACGTTGGGGATGTCTATGCCGTTCTCAATGATGGTTGTCGATACCAGTACATGAAAGCCGCCGTGTATGAAGCGGTGCATCACGTCCTCAAGGTCCCGGCTGTCCATCTGCCCGTGGGCGGTTTCGACAAGCATTTCGGGAACCAGATGTTCAATTTTCATGCGGGTCTTGTCAAGGCTTTCCACGCGGTTATGCAGAAAGAATATCTGCCCTCCCCGCTCGACCTCGCGCCGTATGGCGGCGGCCAGTTCTTCTTCATTATATTCGCCTATTATGGTCTCTATGGGATGCCGGTTCCGGGGCGCCGTGGCAAGGAGGCTCATGTCCCGTATTTTAAGGAGGCTCATGTGGAGGGTGCGGGGTATGGGTGTGGCGGAAAGGGAAAGGCAGTCTACATTGGTTTTGAGTTCCTTGAGCTTCTCCTTGTCCTTGACGCCGAAGCGCTGCTCTTCGTCTATGATCATGAGGCCCAGGTCCTTAAAGCGCACGTCCTGCTGTATGATGCGGTGGGTTCCCACCAGTATGTCAACGGCGCCGGAAGCGGCCGCCTTCAGGGTCTCTTTTGTCGTGGAACGGTCCACAAAGCGGGAGAGCATGCCCAGAGTGACCGGGAACTGCTTAAAGCGTTCCAGAAAATTCTCATAGTGCTGCTCGGCCAGTATGGTAGTAGGGGCGAGAAAGGCGACCTGCTTGCCTCCCATGACGGCCTTAAAGCAGGCCCGCACCGCCACTTCGGTTTTGCCGTAGCCGACATCCCCGCAGACCAGCCTGTCCATGGGATGGGGGCTTTCCATATCTTCTTTTATCTCTTCAACACAGCGGAGCTGATCCGGGGTCTCGTCAAAGGGAAAGGCGGCCTCAAACATGGTCTGCCATTCGGTGTCGCGGGGAAAGGCAAAGCCTGTTGCCGCCTTTCGTTTTGAATACAGGCTGAGAAGTTTTTCCGCTGTTTCTTCAACAGACTGCTTGACCTTGCCCTTGCGGTTTTCCCAGCTTTTTGAACCGATCTTGTCAAGGCGCGGTGCGCCGCCTTCGCTGCCTATATAACGCTGAACCAGGTTGACCTGTTCTATGGGAACAAAAACAGTCTCTTCGCCTGAATATTCGAGCTTTACATAGTCCCGTTCATGGCCCAGGGCCTTCACGCGCTCAATGCCCTTAAAGAGGCCTATGCCGTAATTTACATGGACCACATAATCGCCGGGATTAAGCTCCACAAAAGTGTCGATGACGGCGCTGCGGACTGTTTTCAGCGAGCGCAAGGGGCGCTTTCTCCGGCCGAAGATCTCGTTCTCCTGAACAACCATGAGTTTGATGTCGGGCAGGGCAAAGCCGGCGCTCAGGGGCAGGGTAATGACTTCAAGGGACTGAGTGTCTTTGAGAAGCTCAAGGAGCCTCAGGGCTTGGGCATCGGACTCGGCGGCCACAAGGAGCTTCCAGCCCTGGCGCGACAGGGAGGCGAATTCTTCCTTTAGATAGTTGATATTGCCGAAAAAGCTCCTTGCCGAATCGCAGGACAGGGTGAGGCGCAGCACTCCGGCAGCGGGTTTTTCTCTCATGTCCATAAAGGAGACGGTTTTTTTGCCGGCGGAAGCGGCCATACCGGCAAAGTCAAGAAGTATGCGGGAAGGCGCGGGTACTTCCCTGGGCTTGTTCCCGTCCCGGCCAGGGACTCCGCGGGGGCTTCCGGTCGCGTCCCCGCGGCCAGAGCCTCCGGGAGCGCCGCCTTTGCCTTTGCCTTTATCCTTGCCGCCTTTGTGGCTTTTGTCCTTGACCTTGCGGTCCTTGTGTCCTTGTTCCGGCGCGTCGGAAAAGCCCCGGCGCGCCCTTATGTAGAGGTTTTCGTATTCCTTTCGCAGGGCGCTCTGGGCGTTTTCAAGCCTTTCCCGCTCCATAAACACAAGGACCGAATCGCTTCCCATATAATCGAGTATGGTCGCGGGCTGCCCGCCGGGGTTCGCGGAGCTGTCAAAGGCAAGGGGAAAGAAAAGTTCCTCTCCCGCCATTGTCCGCCGCTCTATGAGGTCTTCAAGGATGGCCTTGCCGCCCTGGGAAAATTCCTCACACGAAGCGAGGTTTTTTTCCAGCGCCTCAATACGCCCGTCGGACCAGATGACCTCCTTGAGGGGGCGTATGGTGAGCTTTGTAAGCCTTTCCTGCCCGCTCTGGTCTATGGGATCAAAGGCCTTTATTGATTCAAGCCTGTCGTAATCAAAAAGAAGGCGGAAGGCCCTTTCATCGCCGCCCATAAAAACATCAAACACTTCCCCCCTGAGGGCAAATTCACCGGGAACCTGAACCTTGGGGACCCTGGTATAGCCGAGGGAAACAAGCCGGGCGGCCAGGGCCCCTGTGTCAATGGCACCCCCTTCCTCAAGGGTGTAGAGGAGGCTCTTAAAGTACTCAGGCGGCGGCAGGGGGGTAAGAAAGGCCCGCTGGGGAAGGACCACGATGCCCTTCCCGCCTTCCAGAATATGGCTTAACGCGGCGCTCCGCTCGCCGAACACCGCCGACAGGGGGGCCATTTCCCGGTAGGGCATGGTTCCCCACCAGGGAAACCGGAGGACCGGAACGGAAAAACCGGCCAGGTCCACACACAGGTCCTCGGCCTCCCGGTCCGTGGGAGTTACGGCGACAATCAGGGCGGGCCGTTTCCTGTACAGCAGCGCGGCGAGCATGGCGCGGAGAGACCCCTCGGCGCCTTCAATCTCAAGGGGAAAACGGGAAGCCGCATAAGCTTCTTCCACCGCCCTGACCTGAGCGGAACCGGTGATTTTGTCCAATGTTGCGGGAAATAATAAGGTGTTCATATAAAGTTACCGATTATATATAGGGAAGCTCCGGAAACCCCGCCATGGTTCCCGGAACGTTCAAATGGAGTTCCACAATGAAACATACTAAACTTCTGCTCTTTTTTCTAGTATGGCTCACTGCCCTCGGCAGCGTAAGCGCCGCCGAATCAGTGGATATAAGCATACGGTACTTTGACAAGAGAATTTACTATGTTGAACGGGACCCCATACTGGTTCAGCTCACCATAAGCAACCGGGGAAGCTCCACCTACAGGTTCAAACTTGCCGAAGAACGCTCTTTTTCCGTTGATTTCGACATTAAAACCCTGACAAACCGGGCGATAGACGCCACGGACTCACTGATACGCCGGCGCACCCTGAACAACCAGGTTTTTTTCAGGGAAGTCTCCGTGGAACCCGGCGAATCCTTTTCCTTTGTCGAAGACCTCAGGGATTACGGCACGCTCAACCGGAGCGGCTCCTTCATAGTCCAGGCCAGGCTCTACCCCGAACTCATAAGAAACACCCAGGCGGATTTTGCCCAGAACGCCCTGGAATCAAACCGGCTCAGTCTTAACCTCCGGCCCGCGCCCCTCTCGGAAGACGGCAGCCTGCCCCTGGTCCTGGACGTGGATACCAACGCCATACTGGTACGGGAACACCTGCCCCCGGACCAGGTGGTTGAATACCTCCTCAGCGCCAGGCAGAAGGGCCAGTGGGAAAAATTCTTCCTTTATCTTGATCTTGAATCAATGATTTCCCGGGACAGCGCCCGCCGCCGCCAGTGGCTCGCCGAATCCGAGGAAGGCAGACAACGCATGCTTACCCGCTACCGGGAAGAACTGCAAAGCGCCGTCGTGGACGGGGACATAGCGACCATTCCCGTTGAATTCGCCGTTACCCGTACCGTCTACGGCCAGGAAGAAGGAACCGTAACGGTATTGGAAAAATTCCGCGTGGGAACCTATACTGAACGTAAGGAATACACCTATTATCTCCGCCGCATGGATGATATTTGGACCGTAACCGACTATACGGTGCTCAATTTAGGAACGGAATGAAGCTATTACTTATTTTCGGGTCTGATGAAGCGTACAATCTTATCTCAATGTACATCAAACCCCTTGGCTTTGAGCTTATACGCTACCGTCATGTACTCAAGGCCATGGACAACATAGACGAAATTGACCCCGTAGGCATCATCATCAGCGCCGAGGATTTCCCCAGGCACTGGAAAATCCTCGTTCAGTTTGTCCGCTCGTCCCGCTCCAAGGAAGCCACCCCCATCATACTGCTCAGGGGCACAAGTTTCCCCCTGGAAGAAACCTCAAAGGCCTCGTTTCTCGGCGTAAGCGGCATAGTGTCCGAAACCCTTGACCCCATAGAAATGGACCGTCTCCAGGGCATACTGAGCCGTTATATCCCCGTAGAAGAAAAACGCCGGGCCCGCCGTTTCCGCCCCGAGGAATGGTCCCGCATGGAATTCCTCTTTCTTAATCCTGAAAACCGCAAATTCATCACCGGAACCATACAGACCATCTCCACCACGGGCCTTTCGTTCAGGCCCGACCAGCCCGGCCTGCTTGAAAACATCGCCCCCTCCATGAAGCTCCCCGAATGTTCCCTCCTTGCCGGCGACACCGTCCTCGCCCCTGTCTGCCGCGTTACGCGCACCGGCCGGAACATCTCCCTTGAATTCGCCTCGTTCAGGGACCAGGAACAGGAAGTCCTCGAAGCCTACCTTGACCAGATCCCCCTTAACGAATACAAATCCCGCAAAGA
>JAISDF010000004.1 GCA_031265025.1 Spirochaetaceae bacterium | reverse complement strand
TGGCGGTGTTTGATAATTTTTTGAATCGTGTAATTGACCGACTCTATCGCGTTGGTCGTATACACCGCTTTCCTGATTTCAGGGGAAAACTTGAAAAACGGTATTACTTCATTCCAGCGGTTCCGCCAGGATTTGGAAATCACCGGATACTTCTTGTCCCATCCTCCGGCAAACGCCTCAAGCGCTCCGGCGGCTAGTTCCGCCGACGGGGCCAGATATATGTTTTTTAATCCGGCGGTTACCGCTTTGCGGTCCTTGTACGGGACGAACCGCACCGAATTGCGGACCAGGTGGACGATACAAAGCTGAACTTCAGTTTGGGGGAATACCGCGGCGATAGCGTCGGGAAAACCGGTCAGCCCGTCAACGGCGGCAAGGAGAATGTCCTTGACACCCCGGTTTTTCAGCTCATTCATGATACCCATCCAGAACTTTGCCCCTTCGTTTTGTTCAATCCACAGCCCTAACAGCTCTTTTTGGCCGGTAAATAGGATAAATGCAACCTGTTTTTTATATAAAGGTGTCCGGTATCCTTTCCTTCCCAATCCTTGCGGCGGGATACGCTCTTGGGGTATTATGTAAGAAACACGCGGCGGAGGCTGTTGCCATGAAAAATCCCGGCGGGGACAGGATGTTTGTGTTCCGAAAAAATGATTTTCTTGCTCCCGGCGATGCCGGGGCCGAAAGCCTTGTCCACGGTATAGACGGGGAGCTTTTTCGCGCCGCGTTTCCGGGCCTTGTGCCCTACAGGAGTCCGCGTCTTTCGGGCGGGGGTGTCGTTGAGGCGGCGCTTCTGGATGACGGCGCGGATATTCCCGATGGCTGGAAGGCTCTGCCGGTACGCGCGGTCCTGTCGGCCTTTGTGGGTTCGGGCGGGGGTATACAGGGGAACAACGACATACTCAGGGCATACCATCTTGTCCAGTGGCGCGAACATTCGCGTTACTGCGGCCGCTGCGGCGCGGAGAATACGGACCATCCTGAGGAACTGGCAAGGCTCTGCCCGGTCTGCGGCGGTCTTGAGTTTCCCCGCATAGCCCCGGCGGTGATAACTGTTGTTACAAGCGGGGACAGGATACTCCTTGCCCATAACGTCCGTTTTATCAACAGGGTGTACAGCCTCATCGCCGGCTTTGTCGAGGCGGGGGAAACACCGGAAGACACGGTGGCCAGGGAGATACGGGAAGAAGTGGGGCTTGAGGTTTCCGGTATACGCTATATTAGTTCCCAGCCCTGGCCTTTCCCCAATTCGCTGATGCTTGGTTTTACCGCCTGCTGCGCGGGGGGGTCCATACAGGTTGACGGCAAGGAGATTGAAGACGCCCGCTGGTTTTCCAGGGACGAGCTTCCCGAACTTTCCCAGTACGGTTCTATTTCCCGTTACCTTATAGACCGCTGGATACAGGGAGAACTATGAAGGAGATAAGCGCCTTTGATGTCATAGGTCCCCTTATGATAGGGCCGTCCAGTTCCCACACGGCGGGCGCGCAGAGGATAGCTCTTCTGGCCCGGAAGCTTTTCAAGGGGGAACCAAAAAAGGCGCGTTTTGTTCTTTACGGTTCCTTTGCCGAAACCTACAGGGGCCACGGTACCGACAGGGCGCTGGTGGCCGGCATACTCGGCTTTCAGTCCCATGATGAACGTATCGGCCGGTCCTTTTCCTGCGCCGCCGAGGCGGGCCTTGAGGTTGAGTTTGCCTTTGATACGGAGAACAGGGATGTGCATCCCAATACGGCGGATATTTTTTTATGGGGAAAAAACGGGGAGACTCTTTGGGTGCGGGGCGTTTCGCCCGGCGGGGGAAGGGCGGAGATACGGGGCATAGACGGTGTTGCTATAACGCTTTCGGGCGATTACCATACTATTCTTGTTGAACATGAGGACGCTCCCGGCATGGTGGCACATATCGCGGGAAAGCTCAGTGAGAACCGCATCAACATTGCCTTTATGCGGCTGTACCGCGAGGCTAAAGGGGCAAAGGCCTATACCATCATCGAGGCCGACGAGGAAATCCCCAAGGCTGTTCTTCACGCTATCGAGGACCACCGGGGCGTTGCCGGCGCCATGCTCATTCAGGATATGTAAGGGGAAGTTATGCAATTTAAGTCGGGCGCCGAACTGCTGCGCCTTTGTGATGAAAACCGTCTGCCCATTAGCGCCGTCATGCTGCGGCGGGAAAGCGAGATTCAGGGAAGTTCCGGCGAGGCCCTCATCGCCGACATGGCCGGTTCCTATGAGGTGATGAAGCGGGGCGCTCGCAAGGCCCTTACCGATCCCAGGCCTTCCATGGGGGGGCTCATAGGCGGGGAAGCGGCCAAGCTAGCCGCCCGGCGGGAAAAAACAAAGCCCGTATGCGGCGCCGTCATGTCCAGGGCGGCCTGTTACGCCATGGGCATTATGGAGACGAACGCCTCAATGGGCCTCATCGTGGCGGCCCCCACCGCCGGTTCCTCAGGGGTGCTTCCCGGCGTTCTCCTCGCGGTCGAGGAGGAATTCGGCCTTGACCAAAGCAGCATGATTCCGCCGCTGTTTACCGCGGCGGCCATAGGCTACCTTATTACCCGTAACGCCACGGTTTCCGGTGCGGAAGGGGGCTGCCAGGCCGAAGTGGGAACGGCCAGCGCCATGGCTGCCGCGTCCGTGGCCGAACTTATGGGCGCGTCTCCT
Source organism: Spirochaetaceae bacterium (assembly GCA_031265025.1). Classification (GTDB taxonomy): domain Bacteria; phylum Spirochaetota; class Spirochaetia; order Treponematales; family Breznakiellaceae; genus JAIRTD01. The sequence continues at coordinate 1,320 of JAISDF010000004.1, read as the reverse complement.
TCTTTTTGCCTTGCCGCGGCGTCCTCTGCCCTTGCCAATATGCTGGGCCTGGTCTGCGACCCTGTGGCGGGGCTTGTGGAGGTCCCCTGCCAAAAGCGCAATGCCCTGGGCGCGGCCAACGCCCTTGTCTCGGCGGAACTTGCCCTGAGCGGCGTAGGGGAACTTATACCCTTTGACGAGATGGTAGATGTCCTTTTCCGGGTAGGCCAGCGTATTCCTGTTGAACTGCGGGAAACCGCCCTGGGAGGAATCGCCGCGAGTCCCACTGCCTGTAGTATAACGGCGCGGCTGAAACATGGATCCCTCTAATATATTCCTTCTTGGACTGCTCGGCTTTATGCTCCTCTGTTCGGCCTTTTTCTCGGCCAGCGAGACGGCGTATTCTTCCCTTAACCGCATCAAGCTGAAACACCTTGCCGAGAACGGATCAAAGGGCGAAAAGAAGGCCGCTTCCCGTGCCCTTGCCCTGGCGGAAAATTACGACAGGCTTCTTTCCACGGTTCTTATCGGAAACAATATTGTCAACATTTCGGCGTCTTCCCTTGCCACCGTGCTCCTGGTAAACTCCCTGGGAAAAATAGGCGCCACGGTGGCGACCGTAACCATGACCGTCCTGATTCTTGTCTTCGGGGAAATTTCCCCCAAAACCCTTGCCAAGGAAACGCCCGAAAAATTCGCCATGTTCGCCGTCCCGCTGCTCAGGTTCTTCATGCTGCTGCTTTCCCCGCTGAACCGTTTCTTTTCGTGGTGGAAAAAATTCATCCTGGTGCTTTTTCATATCAAGGTTGATCACGCCGTAACCGAAGAGGAACTGCTTACCTTTGTCAGGGAAGTGCGCCAGGAAGGGGGCATCAACAAGCGCGAAGAGGACATGATACGCCAGGCCATAGAATTCGACGATCTGTGCGCCGGGGATATTCTTACCCCCAGGGTGGATGTAAAGGCCGTGTCATCCGATGACAGCCCCGAAACAATAGAGCGGCTTTTTTTTGAGACCGGCCATTCGCGGCTTCCGGTGTATTCGGAATCTATAGACAAAATAACGGGCTTCATACTTCAGAAAGATTTTCACTACCAAGTGATAAAACTCCGCAAAAGCCTCCAGTCCGTCATAAAGCCCATCTTCTTTACCTCCCGGTCCATGAAGATTCCCCGGCTCCTCAAGACCATGCAGGAAAAAAAATCCCACATAGCGGTTGTGGTTGACGAATACGGCGGCACCATGGGCATAGTAACGGTTGAGGACATTGTCGAGGAACTGGTCGGCGAGATATGGGATGAGCATGACCATGTTGTGGAACCGATAACCAAAACAGGGGA
>JAISDF010000030.1 GCA_031265025.1 Spirochaetaceae bacterium | reverse complement strand
ACAGTTAATGGCAGATATGAATAAGCGTGTCATGGTCATAGCTCAGATCGAAACAGCTTTGGCTGTGGAAAATGTGATGGAAATTGCAGCAGTCGAAGGGGTTGATATGCTGCTTATAGGGCCGAACGATCTGTCTGTCTCACTGGGTATCCCGGGGGACCTGATGAATCCGATTGAATTGGATGCTATCACAAAGGTAGCGAAAGCTGCTCGTGAAAACAAGAAGCTGTTTACCATACACAGCAATGCTCAACTGCATAACCATTTTCAAGATGAGCTCAGAGTTGTGATGCAAATTGGTGACACGGATATGCTAAAGAGTGGATGTGAGGGCATCAAGGCATACTGTGATAATTTAAAGCCATTGGCTGGGATCTGAGGTATAACCTTGTAATCCTTTGTAAGCGGCGTAATCATCGCGAAAGAATATTGGGTGTGTTGAGATGGTAATTACCTGGGGTGTGTAAAAAAGTAGAGATCATACATCAATAATTAGAATTGAGGGGGGACAAGATGAAAATATTGATTCCAGAACCGATTGCGCAATCAGGAAAGGATTATTTGATTGAAAAGGGTTATACATTATTGGATAATCCCCTAAAAAGAAAGGAAGAAATAATAGAAAACATTAAAGATTGTGATGGGATTATTGTTCGTATTTTAAAATATGATAAAGAGGTAATAGATGCAGGTAAAAGTTTACGAGTCATCAGTAAACATGGCGTGGGGGTTGATAATATAGATATCAATTATTGTACCCAAAAGAAAATTCAAGTTACTTTTACGCCAGCAGGAATATGTAATGCGGTTGCTGAGCATTCCTTGTTTATGATGATGGCTTGTGCAAAAAATGCAACTATTGTTGCAAAACATTTCCTAGAAGATGGTGAATTTGATGTTCGAAACCAAATATTAGGTATAGAATTGTATGGTAAGACAGTCGGGATATTGGGGCTTGGAAGAATAGGCCGTTCTCTCGCTCAGAAATGTTTAGGGATAGGCATGAAAGTGATAGCTTACGATCCTTATATTTCACAGGAGCAGGTTGGGAATGACATCTGCATGATGGACCGGGACGAAGTTTTGAAAAATGCTGATTTTGTGAGCATGAATTTACCTTGTACAGATGAAACAAAAGGTGCCTTTGGGGATAGGGAATTCTCTCTTATGAAAAAGACAGCCTATTTTATTAATTCTGCACGGGGAGCTCTTGTTCAACACGAGGCTTTGGTTAGGGCGTTACAGGATAATATTATAAGAGGAGCCGGTATAGATGTCTTTGAAAAGGAGCCGCCAGATCGTGATGATCCATTGCTAGAAATGGAAAATGTTTTTATTACCCCCCACTATGCCGGTTCGACAAATGAGACAATGATGCTAGTTTCGCTTCATGCGGCTATGGGAATAGATGAGGTATTGTCGAGGAAGAAAATTAGCTGGTCAGTTAATCACATACAATAGTGTTTCACTTTCAATACCTCTGTACGTTTATTTCTTCCCTTCCTATATCCGTCCGGTAATCCATGCCGGCGAAGCTCACTGTCTTGAGGGCGCGGTAGGCCTTTTCACGGGCTTCGTCAGCGTTTGCGCCCCAGGCTGAGGCGGAGAGGACCCGGCCTCCGGAAGTGATGAGCGGCCCGGACACGGCAGCGTCGGTTCCGGCTGTTTCCGCAGTGCCGGCAAAGAAGAGTTTGGCGCCGGTTTCTTGCAGCGCGGGGAGCTCAATGGTAATGGGGTCGCCTTTATGGAAGGCGCCGGGATAACCGGATGCCACGGCTACAGGGGCGCAGACCGCGCCTGTCTTCCACGTCAGGGGAAAATTCTCCAGGCTGTGGTCCAGCATAGCCTTGCAGAGTCCGGCAAAATCAGAATCAAGAAGGGGAAGTACTGCCTGGGTTTCAGGGTCGCCGAGGCGTACATTGTATTCAAGGAGATAGCAGCGGTTTTTTCGAATCATGAGGCCGAAAAAAATAAAGCCCCGGTATTCCATGCCTTCGGCGCTTATTCCCCTGAGCGTTGGTTCCAGTATGGCGGCCCCGAAATCTTTTTGGGCAATTTCCGAAAAATCAGGAACCGGCGCGATGGCCCCCATGCCCCCTGTGTTGGGTCCTTTGGCGCCGTCAAAGCGGCGCTTGTGGTCCCGTGCGGAAACAAAGGGCAGTATGCAGGGTTTCCCTCCCGGAGAGGCGCTTAACGCGGCAAGGACAGAAATTTCCGTACCTTCAATATACTCCTCAAGAACTACCGTGGTTCCGGCTTCACCCAGGGTCTTGTCCAGCATGAACGAAGCAAGGGCTTCTTCGGCTTCGGCAAGACTTGCGGCGATAATTACGCCCTTGCCCGCCGCGAGCCCGTCCGCTTTGATTACCAGGGCCGGCGGCTTTTTTTCCGGCTGCGGTTCCGCTTCATCCTGAAAGGAAAATTCCGTACCCTTAAAGTATCCCTGAACAAAACGCAGGGCCGCGTCATGACCGCGAAAAGTTTTTCCTCTCGCGGTTCTGACGCCGTACTTTTCCATAAAGGATTTTGAAAACGCTTTGCTCGTCTCAAGGCGCGCGGCGTTTTTGTCCGGCCCGATGACGGCAAGTCCTTCCGCGCGGAAACGGTCAACTATGCCTTCCGCCAGCGGCGCTTCGGGGCCAACAATGGTGAGATCAATATGTTCTTGTTTGGCAAACTCAAGAAGTCCGGTCTGCGTTTTTTCTTCCGAAGGATTTCCGTCCACGGCAATGTTTGTGCATTTTTCTTCTCCGGCGGTTCCGCCGTTGCCCGGAGCGGCAAATATTTTTTTTACTTCGGCGGATTGGGCCAGCTTCCAAACAAGGGCATGCTCCCGTCCGCCTGACCCGATGACTAAAACATTCATGATGTAAGTATAACGGGAAAGCCTGTGCTTTACAATCCTAATGTTTGAAGTGCCTGGTTCCGGTAAAGACCATGGCGATGCCGAGGGCATTACAGGCCTCGATGGAATCTTTGTCCCGTATGGAACCTCCGGGCTGTATGATGGTTTTGATACCGGCGGCGGCGGCGGCTTCGACTACATCGGAGAACGGGAAAAAGGCGTCGGAGGCGAGGACCCTCGGATTTGCGCCGTCGGCTATGGGTTTGCCGCGTAACGCGGGATTTTCCGGCGCGGCCTTGACCGCGATGGCGGCGCGGGAGAGGGCCTGCTCTGCCGCCCAGATGCGGTTGGTCTGCCCTCCTCCTATGCCGACTGCCGCCCTGTCCTTGACCACGACAATGGCGTTCGATTTAACATAGCTTACGATTCTCATGCCGAAAATCATGTCCTGTATGTCGGCGCCGCCGGGAGCGGCCCTGGTAACCACTTCCCATTTTTCAAGGAGCTTTTTGTCCGCGTCCTGAACAAGGAGGCCGCCATCCACGGCTATACATTCCCTGGTGTCTCTGGGGGCGAAGCGGGCCTTCATTATTCTGAGATTTTTTTTCTTTTTGAGAATCTCCAGCGCGTCAGCGTCGAAATCAGGGGCAGCGACTATTTCCAGAAAGAGCCCGGCGAGCTTTGCGGCTGTCTCCGCGTTGACAACAGTTGTTGAGGCTACGATGCCGCCGTAGATGGAAACCGGATCACAGATATAGGCTTTTTCGTAAGCCTCTTCAATGGACGAGGCCTGGGCCGCGCCGCACGGAGTGTTGTGCTTGACGGCAACGCAGCAGGCGGCGGAGCTGCCTCCCGAAAGGCCAAGCCCGGCAAGATCAGTTTCGCCTAATGGGAGCTTGTTCTCCGGGGGAAAGCCAAACGCGCAGGCGGTTTTCCAGGCCAGGTCCAGGTCCCGTATGTTGTTATAGCCCAGTTCCTTGCCGTTAAGCTGCTCCATACCGGCAAGGGCGCCCGCTTTGTCGGCGTTGAGATAGAGGGCCGCCGATTGGTGAGCGTTTTCGCCATAACGGAGTTCCCTGTCTCTTTTAAGGGAAAGAGGCCAGAAAGGAGGATATTTTTCTCCGGGGGCGTCCGTTTCCAGAAGGTAGCGGGCTATGGCGGCGTCATAGGCAGAAGTAAGGTCAAAGACCTTGCCGGCAAGATATTTTCTAAAGACAAGCGGAACTTCACCTGTTGTGAGACCCGCCCTGGCCTCATCATAATCGGCGGGATCGGTGAGTACAATCACATCCCGGTAGTTTTTGGCCGCGGAGCGGAGCATGGTAGGCCCGCCTATGTCAATGAACTCAACGGTTTCTTCAAGGGAAAGTCCGGCCTGGACTTTTTCAAAAAAGGGATAGAGGTTGACGCAGACTAAGTCTATCGGGGTGAAACCGAGGGAGGCGAGGGTATCCACATGGGATTTTTCGTCCCGCCTGGCAAGGAGCCCCGCGTGTATGGCGGGGTGCAGGGTCTTTACCCTGCCGTCAAGACATTCGGGGAAGCCGGTTATTTCCGATACGTCGCGTACGCCGATTCCCTCTTCCTTGAGGTGCCTGGCGGTTCCGCCTGTGGAAAGCAGTTCCCAGCCTGATCCGGCAAGGAATGAGGCAAAACCGGAAATTCCCTCTTTGTTGAAAACGCTGATCAACGCCCGCTTTTTCATCTGCGCGTACTCCTTAAATCTTCGTGAAGTTTGCTGATTTCACCCATCCAGCGGGGTATATCAATATGCTGGGGACAGCGGCTCTTGCACTGTTCACAGCTTACGCAGCTTGAGGCATGCTGTCCTTCTCCGAGTATGCGGTATTCCATTTCAAAAAGAAAATTCGCCATAGGATGCTTGTTGGCAAGGGCAATCTGGTAGTTGTTGTACACGGCGATATTTTTTGGAATCTCCACCCCCGAAGGACAGTCCATGCAGTAGCGGCAGCTTGTACACGGGACCGAGGCCGCGCTTCGGTAGGCGGCGAGGGCTTTTTCGATAACCTCATATTCGGCGTCAATGAGGGGTTTAAGGGGGCTCATGGTACGCACATTGTCCCTGACCTGATCCATGCTGGACATGCCGCTCAAAACTACCTGAACTCCGGGAAGCGATGCCGCATAACGAATGGCCCAGGAAGCGGCGCTGGCAGTTGGGTCAGCCTCATGGAAAATTCGTATGGACGCGTCGCAGAGTTTAGCCAGGGTTCCGCCCCGCACCGGCTCCATTACATTGACCGGTATGCCCCTGCCCGCCAGTATTTCGTACTGTTCCTTGGCGTTCTGCAGTTCCCAGTCAAGGTAATTGAGCTGAATCTGGGCGAATTCCCAGTCGTATTTCTCCACAACCTTTTTGAGCAGTTCGGGCCGGTCATGAAAAGAAAAGCCCAGGTGCCTGATAAGGCCCTGTTCCTGTTTTTTCTTAAGCTGTTCGTAGACATCGCATGATTCCGCGATGCGAAGATGATCCTCGCTGATATTATGAAGCAGATAGAAATCAAAATATTCGGTTTTGCATTTTTCAAGCTGTTCGTTAAAAATGCGTTCAACATCGGACCTGGTTTTAAGGACCATAAGGGGCATCTTTGTAGCCAGCTTGTAGCGGGTCCTTTCATGACAGGAAAGGGCCGCGCCGGCAAAACTTTCTGATTTTCCGTCATGGTACATATAGGCGGTGTCAAAATAAGTAACGCCCTGGGCTATGGCATAGTCCACCATTTCCCCGGCTGCCTTCACGTCGATTTCCTGGGAAGAGTCCCTGTGGGGAAGGCGCATAAGGCCGAAGCCGAGGAGTGGGAGTTCGCCGTTTTTGAGTTTTCTTTTTTCCATACAGTGCCTCCATAATCAATGAGTAAGACGTTCTATCATCATGACCGCCGCCTCTACGATGGCCCGATGCTCTTCATTATGAATACGGTTGGCAAGGCTTTCGCTGTCATCGCCTTCCAGTACCGGAACCCTGCGCTGGAGCAGTATGGGGCCGGTGTCGGTTCCCTCATCGACCAGGTGCACCGTACAGCCCGACTCTTTTTCTCCTGCGGCGAGGACAGCCGCGTGTACCCGTTCACCGTACATACCCTTGCCGCCGTATTTGGGAAGGAGACTTGGATGGATATTGATGATCCTGTTCCTGTAGGCTTCCAGTATATCCCCCTGAAGTATCGAAAGAAAACCCGCCAGTATGATGAATCCCGCGCCCTCTGTCCGCGCCTGGGTGAGTATGCGGCCGGAAAGCGCTTTCCGCTTTTCAGGACCGGGAAGTTTCGGGTCAGGCGTTTCTGTCAGCGACCGTATGCCGGCGTTCCGGGCCCGCGTAAGGGCATAGGCATCTTCCCTGTCCGAGATGACAAGGCTAATGCGGCCTCTGCCGAAACGACCGGCCCTTTCAGCGTCAATGAGGGCCTGGAGGTTGGTGCCACTTCCCGAAACGAGAACA
>JAISDF010000007.1 GCA_031265025.1 Spirochaetaceae bacterium | reverse complement strand
TTCCAGGCCGTCCGCTTTTCCCGGATGCCGGTCAATGTCCACGACAACAAAGCGGCCCCGGACAAATGCCTTGAACCGCCGCTTCCCCTGGTTCCAGAGCGCCGCTATTTCCTGAACGTTGGCAGTATATGCGGCGGGATCGTTATCTTTATTTTTCGCGTAGAAGTCTTTGAGGGGAATCCCCGCAGTAAGCGTTTTCTTTATCGCCACCGATCCCTGGTAAACCGGTTTCTCCGGGGCCAGGGCTTCGATGATCAGGCGCTGCGGGTCAGGGGCGGTCGGCTTCCCATGCGTCCAGTGATTCCCGGCCAGAATTGCCCGGATTTCTCCCTGGGCAAAGTGCGCGGCTATCTCCGGGGCATGGCCTCCAGCCTGGTATCTGGCAGTAAGTAGCCGCTCGTAGTCGGACCATGTGAGAGCCTCTGAAGAAGCCGCCGCCATTCCTGCTATTGATGAGGAAGTAAGCATAATTATTCTCTCGTTACGCGGAAGGGCAACCGCCCGGCGTTTCCGGAAGTCCGCTTTCCCTCATGCTTTCTGTCACGGTATGAATAACGTCTACAATCCTGCCGTTATGGATTTTAAACTCTACCCCTGCCGCGCCATAGCGGATATTTCCGGCGGTTTCCAGCAGCCGGCTTACAATGCCCTCGGCCTTTTGCCGTATCTGGTCGTTAACCATGGCTCCGCCCTCTGTCCGCTTTCTGGTCAAGCCATTTATCCAGCGCGGCTTTTTTGAAAAGTACCCGCTTGCCGATTCGCGCTCGCGGGATGTCTGTCTGCTTGTCGAGCGTTGTTTTACAGATGTGCAGGTACTCCGCGGCAGCGGCGCGGGTGAGTACGTCCGATGTGGTCTGAGTGGCGTTCATAGACTGCCCTCCTGGAAAAAGTTTTCAAGGAGGCCGGAAAAAACAATAAGCCCATAGTCAAAAAATTCATGCTTTGGCGATACGCCATAATGCAAAGAGTCCCCCTCCTGCATTGCACTTCTTTTCGACCATGGGCTTGCTTTTCCCATTACGAATCTCATTTTTTTCACCACTGAAGGGCCGTCATACCGCATAAAAAAAATGAGGCAGTCTATAAAACTTTCAAATATCGTTTTTGAACAATGAGCTATGCTTTCGCAAGCCTCTTTAACCTAAAATAATACATACTTGATGATAGTTTGTCAACATAATTTTCATTAGGACCTCGCCGCCGTATATTCAGGCTTTACCAGTGATCCGAAGGCTTGTAGTACTGCCGCCTGTATCGCCAACCGGTCCCCTGCTTTGCGGTGGTTGCTGTAGTGGTCAAGCATAGCGGCTGTTTTATGGCCTGTTTGCGATTGTAGCAGCTTGTCGTTTATTTTATCCCGCAGGTATGCCGTGTATGTGTGCCGCAGGCCGTGGACGCAATACCCCGCCGCCGCCTTTTTGCTCATGCCTAGATTTTCAAGCGCCGCCCGCAGGCCCCGGACTAGAACGCATTGTTCTACGGGCTTGCCAGGAACCCGATCCGCCCAGAATACAAAACTTTCCAGACCCGCCCCATGGGGGTTATCTTTAGCAAGGTTTATGAGTTCCTGAATGATTCCCGGGAAAGGCAATTCTACCGTCCGCGCCTCATTCGTCTTTGTGGTTTTTAACCCATCGATACAATTCCAGGAATGCCGGACATACAGGCAACCCCGCCCTATATCCTGTACCCGCAAACCTTGAATCTCCCCCGCTCTCATGCCGGCCAAGGCCGCAAGCATACAAGCAAGCCGCGCCCGGCGGTCCGCCCATTGCACGCTGAAAAGCCCGGCGGTCAATTCGGGGGTTAGTATCTGCCTTTCATTGCATTTACCGGAAAACCATGTTATGCCCTGGGTAACATCCCGGTCTATCAGCTCTTTGTTGAATGCCCACTTTAAGGCGATAGTCCCGGCTTTGGTAATATAATTTTTTCTTTGCGGGGAAAGCCCCGCGGCGTCTAGCGTGTCGATTAAAGCCTCGATGTCTTTCTTGCTTATTTCCCCCAGTACCCGCCCGGAGAAAAGGGGCTGCCAGTAAACCTCTACTGCCCTTTTTTGCATATTGCAGTACCGCCGGTGTATGCCGTGGTTTTTCCGAAGTTTCTCCCTCACATAAGGAGAATTGTCATAATCCCAAAAGTTAAGAAGGTATTCCGTAAAGGAGACCGCCGCCCTGGTTTCCGTCATGACAAAAGACTTGAGCAAGCCCCGGCGCTGTAACTCTTTGCAGATGAATTCACAATCCGCCACCGTTATATCCGTTTCGGTTGTCATGTCCCGCAAGGTATATTTTTTTACCGGCACCGCTTCCCCCCGCCGGGGTATGCCGTCCCTGAGCCATCGAAAGGCGGTCTCTATGGCCGCCGTCTCTGTTTCCTGCTTTGTACTTATCGCCGGCAGGTATTCCCCGGTAGCTTCATTTATGACAGCAACGGAATAAAACCGCCGCCCCGCCCGCCTGAAAATTGAAAAGGGAAGTTTAGCCATGTTCCCAACCCCCGCAAAATGGCATTGAAACCGGGTTATATGCCAGTCTATGTGCCATATTATGTTTTGCGTAATAGTTAGAAACGCCGGCTGTCCGGTAGTCTCTACCGTAATTCCTTGTATTATAAGGAATTACGTGAAGCCAAGAGGGGGAATCGAACCCCCGACCTGCGCATTACGAGTGCGCCGCTCTACCAACTGAGCCATCTTGGCAATATATGGTAGATTATACCTGCCGGGCTTGTCATTTACAAGGCACCGAATTGAATCACCCAGGGCAACCGCATTATAAACCCCCTCAAGAAAAGGAGAAAAGCACCGACAGGGAAGGGTTGGAGGGGAATAATGGACATACGAACTGAACTCGCACTGATCCCAAACCCCCGGATCGACCGATGTAAAAAACATCATCTGGTGGATATCTTGCTCTTATGCATCATCGCTCAGGTCTGCGGGGTAGCAAGCGTCGAAGACATCGTCTTTTTCGGGGAAACCCACCAGGCATGGCTGAAACAGTATCTGAAACCGCCGAATGGGATACCCAGCGCCGACACCATCCTGCGGGTGTTGGGCCGGATAGACCACCGGAAGTTTGAGGCCTGTTTCCTCTCCTGGACCTAGGGGTATTTCAAGGAAAAGGCGGGTGCCGGTTCGGTTATCGCCCTGGATGGGAAAAGGGTGCGGGGGAGCGCCGGCGAGGAGCGGAAAGCTATCCATATCATGAGCGCCTGGGCTGACGAACCAAGCCTGGTCTTGGGACAAATCCAGACTGCGGAGAAATCGAATGAAATCACGGCGATACCGGCCCTGCTGGAGGCACCGGATATTTCCGGCTGTATTATCACTATTGATGCCATGGGCTGTCAAAAGACGATAGCGTAGGCTGTTGCGGCCAAACAGGGGGACTATACCCTGGCGCTGAAAGAAAATCATCCTGAAGTATATGCCGAAGCACAGGAACTGTTTGCCGGCATCAACGAACCGTCCTGGTCCTTTCCCCACTCTACCGAAGTAACCAAGGACCACTCTGGACCTTACCCCGTCTGAAAGACAGAAAAACAAGCATGGAGTACAAACGGGAAGGAGAAACAGACGGGGAAA
>JAISDF010000153.1 GCA_031265025.1 Spirochaetaceae bacterium | reverse complement strand
CATTCCCATTAAGTTTTTAATCTCAAGTTCACCGGTCGGGCAGTCAATGTATTTAAGTTCCATAATAGTATCCTCCTTTAGACATAATTATTTGTACTATATTATTTTTTATTTCAGTCTTTTGTCAAGTACTATTTTGCGCCGCATGGATGCGGCGCATTTGTGTTGAAAAATTATGGCACATAACGTTCCGGCTGTTTACACTTAGCCGTCCGTTGGGCGGCGCGGTATCCATACCTCCGCCACATTTTGCCGGCCCTGGTAAATACCCCGGATTGACGTCATAAGGAAATATCAATTATAGTATTACAGGTTGAATATGCGTTTCTCAAACAAAACTATGCTGATTCTGTTCTTCACTCTTGCGGCGCTTCTTGGAGGCTGCGGAATTCAAGGCGCCGCCCATAGACCCGCGGAAGCGCCGGACAGGGAGAGGCGTGAAATTTCAATATATATTACCAATGATGTTCATTTTCTCGCCCCTTCCCTTCATGATATGGGACAGCTTTACAGGCGCCTTGCTTCAGGGTCAGACGGAAAAAATATCGAAGCCCTGCCGGCCCTGCTGGGAGCTTTGAGCATGACTGTTGAAGCTGAGAAGCCCGATATATTGCTTGTCAACGGCGATTTGACTTTTAACGGAGAGCGGCAAAGCCACGAAAGTCTTGCCCGGTATTTTGAGGAACTTGAAAAAACCGGAATCCAGGTGTTTGTGCTTCCCGGAAACCATGATATTTCCAATCCATTTGCCCGCGGCTTTTTTAACAATGAGCTTCGCGCTGTGCCTTCGGTAAGCCCCGGAGAGTTTGCCGCCATATACCGGAATTTCGGGTTTGCCGGGGCCCTTTCCCGGGACCGTGGCAGCCTGAGCTATGTTGCCGAGCCGTTTCCGGGATTAAGGCTCCTCATGCTGGACAGTTGTAAATATACAAACAACAGAACCCTCGGGTTTCCCGAGCTTGGAGGGGCCTTTTCCGAGGCGACGCGGAAATGGATACGCGGCGAGGCCGAAAAGGCGAGACGGGACGGGGCGCTGCTTGTGGCCAGTCTGCATCATAATATCATGGATCACCACCCTCTGATTAATGAAGGCTTTACAATAGATGACGCCGAAAGTTTTCAGGACCTTCTTGCCGGGGAAGGGATACAGTTTGTCTTGAGCGGCCATATTCACGCCCAGGAAATCAGCACGCGGCAGAGAGAGGCCGGCGCGGTGTACGACATAGCCACAAGCGCCTTGGCCGTGTATCCCCACCAGATAGGCGTTCTGACAGCCGCGCCGGCAGCCGCCTCACCGGGCCCGTCTTCGGAGCGGAGTTCGGCATGGGAATGGCGTTATGCGGTAAAAGCCCTTGATGTGGAAAGCTGGGCCAGGGTTGTGGGCCTGGCCGATGAGCGCTTTCTGGATTTTAGCCAAAAGTCCAGGGATTATTTCATGATGGTTTCGGGGAATATGGCCAGGCGGCGTCTGAGTACTTCGAGCCTCAGTGATGAGGAAATAGAAGCGTTGAGCAGTCTCATGGGCCTTCTTAACAGCCGGTATTTTTCGGGAACCAGCTACCTCAATGCCCAGGACGTGCCCGCCTCTTTGGGGTACAGGCTTTTACAGGAACATGACTATGAGTTTTTTTCTTCCTATGTAAGAACCATTATGGAAGACAGGCCTCCCCGGGATACGGAACTGACGATTCGTATCCCGGAACGGTAGCGCTTACCTCTCCCGTACCTGGAAGGGTATGGCGCCCGAGAGACCGTAGCCGGGGGGAGCAAGCTGTTCCCAGATCGAGGGCTCAAGAACATCCTTGTCAATGTGGGTATATATCTGGGGTGTAAAACCGGGGACCGGATGGAGGCTGTACCCTGAATTGAGGAAGCCCAGGTTGAGGCCGGGACCGGAGGAATTTTCCGGGCTCATGCGGACCATGGTTTCGCTGTCCCTGGTGAGGGTGTCCCATGCCCGCGCTGATTCCGAATAGAAGGCAAGGGCCCTGGGCCTGTAAGCCGGGTTGCCGGTGCGGTCGGCAAGGGCGTCCATGGTAACGCCGAGGTTGTTTCTGAGTACCATGATCCGTTCGGCAAGTTCCATGTGTTCAGGTCTTTCCTGGGGCTGGAGCAGGGGGAAACGGGCTCTTTCGGCGTCAAGGAGATCAAGCAACATAGTGTAATAGCCTTCGGCGGCGTAGTAATCACCCCTCTGATGCGAGGCGTTTCCCAGAGCATAGAGAATGCGCCTGTTGAGGGGCATGGAGGATGAGACCTCAAAGAATTTTTCCAGGGCCGCTTCCCATTCCTGTCTCTGATAATGGGCCGCGCCTGTACGGTAGAGTATTTCAGGCGGCGCCCAGCCGGAACGTTCCGCGTCGCCGTAGTAGCGCAGCGCGGCGGCCATGTTTCCGTCCTTCCTGAAATACTCAAGGTCCCCAAGGTCGGCGTAAAGTCTGCCATAGCGGGGGGAACGGGTCAGGAGATTCCGCCTCAGGGCGTCTTCAAAAATAGTGATTCCCTTGACAAGCTGTTCTTCTGCGGGGAACGATTCGCCGCCCAGGGTCAAAAGCCAGGCGTAACGCCGCTGGGCTTCTATGCGGTCGGAAATACGGTGTATCGAATTCTCGCCGGCCCGGTCAAAGGCCCGCACGGCGTTCTCAAGGGCCTGCCTTTCCTCCGAGGCGCTTCCGTAATGGCTGTAATACCGGGAAAGCTGATAGTGGGCTTCGGGATAGCCGGGGCCGGCGTCTACCGCCCTGAGCAAGAGGGCCCTGAGCCCTTCTATGCGGCTGATATTTTCGTCGGGTACGCCCCTGGTTTCCTCAAAGCGCTTGTCCAATAGATAAGCGCCGAGTTCGGTAAGGGCCGGCGCGGAGATTTTACTTTTCCTGCTTGACATGAAGTGAACCTGCAAAGGCAGGACCTGGCCGAGCTGGTCGGTGCGTATAAAATATTTGAGCATGCGCTCCAGGAATTCGTCCTTTGAGCCGTATTTCTCCATGAGACGGGCATAGGCGCGCCGGGCGTCTTCATAATACTGGTTCTTTACTTCCCGGGGAAGCTCGCTGCCGTCGTCGCTTCTGCCATTGTCGCCCCAGAGGAGCTTGTTGTCCCCCTGGGCAAGAAGGCCTTCCCGGTCGTCAAGAGAATAATCAAGTATATTATGCCGCAATATTTCATCGGCCTTTTCGTAGTTCATAAGGTAATTGGTCTCAAGGTCAGCGTAATCAAGGGCGCCCTGCTTGTCCCGGGGGTAGTTGCGGAGGAGCTGTTCATATTTATTTTCCGCGTCGATATACTGCCGCGCGTCACGGAAACCTTCGGCATAACGGAAGAACCACTTCTTGATGCGCCGTATCCTGAGGGCCTCCTCAAAAACCACATTGGCCTGGGTATAGTCTCCGGCCTCAATACGGCTGTAACCCCGTTTGTAGGTATTGCCGGCCCGTATGGGGGTGATGACAAACTGGTTCACCAGGTAGCCCAGAGAGAGAATCAGGAGGCCGCAGAACATGACGATGCGGAATATGGGGAGGAAGTTATGTACGAAAATGTAGGCGAAACTTGACTGTTCAGCCTCAAGCTCGGCGCCGCTTTTCTTTTCAAAACCCCGGGGAATGGGTATGGAACGGCCGAGTATCTTTTCCGCCAGCGTAGCGGTTTCTTTGGGAGAAGCGCCGCCGGTAAGTTTTTTTATCAGGGCGCTCATCATATCCGGGGCCACGGCCTGTTCCGCGATGAGCTCTTCGCAGGCGATTCTGAGGTTCAGCGGATAGGCGGCAAGAGTCGCTTCAAGTTTTTCAAGCTCTTCCCTGGAAAGTTGAATTTCTTCCACATCCCCGGAAGCCTCAAGTTTGGGCCGTGTTTCGGGTGAAGGTGTCCCGGAAGCCGCGCCTGAAAATATATCGTCTATGCCCGAAAGGGAAAACTCATCCATGTTCCCCGGTTCGGAGAAGGTAGTGTCATCAAGATTGAGGTCGGCTTCTGATATGCCGAAATCAGCGGACGAGCCGTCGGGATTAAAAGTATCAAAAGAATCAGCGGGACTTTCCTGGGGAAACTCGCCGCCCAGCTCAAAGGACTCCCCGCCCAGGGCTTCTTC
>JAISDF010000183.1 GCA_031265025.1 Spirochaetaceae bacterium | reverse complement strand
AGTGTTTGTTGTCATTTTTTACCAATATTGGAACTGCGAAAAATCCAGGTTATTTTTATGACCCTGGCCTCAGGCCGGCAACACGGACGGATATACAGTAAGGAGTAGTACAGATGGGTTTTGATATTACCAAAATGCGGAATATCGGTATCAGCGCGCACATTGACTCGGGCAAAACGACCCTTTCCGAGCGGATTTTGTTTTACAGCAATAAAATTCACGCCATTCATGAGGTGCGGGGCAAAGACGGGGTCGGCGCAACCATGGACCACATGGAACTGGAGCGGGAACGGGGTATTACGATTCAGTCCGCGGCAACCCAGGTAACGTGGAAGGACTATACCCTCAATCTTATTGACACCCCCGGACATGTGGATTTTACCATCGAGGTTGAACGTTCCCTCAGGGTTCTGGACGGGGCCATACTGGTGCTCTGCGCTGTCGGCGGCGTTCAGAGCCAGTCCATCACGGTGGACAGGCAGCTCAAGCGTTATCATGTGCCCCGTATTGCCTTTATCAACAAATGCGACCGGACAGGGGCCAATCCCTTCAAGGTAAAAAGCCAGCTCAGGGAAAAACTCGCCCTCAACGCGGTGATGGTTCAGATTCCCATTGGTCTCGAAGACAAACTTGAAGGCATCGTGGACCTCATTACCATGAAGGCCGTTTATTTTGACGGCGACCAGGGTACCGAACTCCGCTATGCCGAGATTCCCTCCCATCTCAAGGAGGACGCCGAAAAGCACCGGGAAGAACTGCTTGACGCTATTTCCATGTTCTCCGACGAACTGGCGGAAAAATTCCTCTCCGGCGAAACAATACCCGAAGAACTGATCTACGCCGCCGTCCGTACCGGAACCCTGGCCGAGCAGTTTGTGCCTGTAATGCTGGGTTCGGCCTACAAGAACAAGGGCATTCAGTCCCTGCTGGACGGGGTTACCCGTTATCTGCCCGATCCTACCGAAGTCAAAAACTACGCCCTGGATCTGGACAAAGACGAAGAAAGGCTTGAACTCAAGGCCGATGAAAAGCTCCCCACCGTGGCCCTGGGCTTCAAACTTGAGGATGGACAGTACGGACAGCTTACCTATGTCCGCATTTACCAGGGTTCCCTCAAAAAGGGCGACGAGCTTTACAATACCAGGGCGCGCAAGCGCTTCAAGGTAGGACGGCTGGTCCGCATGCATGCCGACAACATGGAGGACATCACCGAAGGCGCGCCCGGAGACATTGTGGCGCTCTTCGGCATTGACTGCGCGTCTGGCGACACCTTCTGCGGCGGCGGCAATTACGCCATGACTTCAATGTTTGTGCCTGAACCGGTCATCTCCCTGGCCGTCAATCCCAAGGACAAAAAGTCGGCCGACCAGATGGCCAAGGCCCTGAACCGCTTTACCAAGGAAGACCCCACTTTTCAGACCTATGTGGACGGCGAATCCAACGAAACCATCATCAAGGGCATGGGAGAGCTTCATCTTGAGGTCTATATTGAACGGATGAGGCGGGAATACAAATGCGAAGTCGAGACCGGCATGCCCCAGGTTGCCTACCGTGAAGCGATCAGCCAGCGGGCCGATTTCAACTATACCCATAAAAAACAGACCGGCGGCGCGGGCCAGTACGGCAGGGTTGCCGGTTACATAGAATCCTGGGACGGCGGCGATTATGAATTTGTCGACAACATCAAAGGCGGCGCTATTCCCAATGAATTTATCCCAAGCTGCAACAAGGGTTTCAAAGAGGCCCTGAAAAGAGGCAGCCTCATCGGTTTCCCCATTGTCAATGTGCGCTGCGTCATCAATGACGGCCAATATCACCCGGTGGATTCCTCCGACATCGCCTTCCAGATGGCCGCTATTGGCGCGTTCAGGGAGGCCTACCCCAAGGCAAAACCCTGTATTCTTGAACCCATCATGAAGGTCGCGGTTGAAGGCCCCACCGAATTTCAGGGTAATATTTTCGCCTCAATCAACCAGCGCCGTGGTATAATAGCCGCGTCAACCGAGGACGGGACCTTCTCCCGCATCGAAGCGGAGGTCCCGCTGAGTGAAATGTTCGGTTATTCCACCGTGCTCCGCTCCCTGACCCAGGGCAAGGCGGAATTCACCATGGAATTCGAAAAATACGGCAAAGTTCCGGTGAGCATTTCCGAGGCTCTGATAAAAGAGTACCAGGAAAAGCGCAAAAGTTCCAAATAACGGAGGCTCTTTCAAAATTTCAAATTTGAAAGGACTGTCTTAGATTAACAGTACGGTATACGGCAAAACATGACGGCCGGTACAGGAGGAATGGCAAGTGATAAAAGAAGAGCTGGTATCCCGCAGCCCCGTGCGGGTTTTTGAAAAATCCATACACGGGGGGCTCAAGACAGGCGAAATCGGGGTTGTGGCGGCGCAGAGCGGCATCGGAAAAACCGCTGTTCTGGTACAGATAGCCCTGGATAAACTTTTACAGAACAAAAAAGTAATCCATGTGTCGTTCTCCCAGCATACCGATTATGTACTGACCTGGTACACGGATATTTTCAACGAATTTATAAAGAAAAAGAACCTTGAAAAGGTCCAGGAAATAAAGGCCGAGCTCATCAAAAACCGGGTTCTGATGAATTTCAATCAGGACGGCGTTACCAGCGAGACAATACTCCGCAGTCTCAAGGCCATGATAGGAGAAGGCGGCTTTAAGGCCGACGCCCTTATCATTGACGGCTTTGATTTTTCACGAAGCGACAGGGAAAGGCTCTCCAAGGTAAAGGAATTTGCCGGGGAGCTTAATCTTGAAGTATGGTATAGCTGCAATGTAGGTTCCGGCATTCCCCAGGGGGCCGGTCTCTATGACAAACACAAAATTCCGGTGATTTTCAACGGCTTCGCGGATATATTTGACATCATTATTGTTCTCGAACCCAGGCAGAACCATATAGAGCTTTCCGTATCCAGGGACAGGGACGCTTACAATCCCGACGCCATGGCCCTCAGACTGGACCCCAAAACACTGCTCATTCAATAGCGCGGAACATTTCGCGGACATTCCGCGTCGTGCGCACCTGTAACAGGCTGCCCCAGCTTCGGGTTTCACCGGAGTCCGGGCAGCCTTTTTTATGCACTTGTTGTTCTGTTTCCATCATGAAAGGGAATTATTCCGGGTTGAAATTTATTTTTTCCCCGTACCGCTCCGATAAAAACAAAGAGAACCAAAATCCTCGGGGACAAGCTCCGGGATAGTGCGTGATAACAGCAGGAAAATAAAAAAATAAATTTTCCTGTTGATTATTTTTTATTTCCAGTTTAGAGTGAATTTAACTGGAGGGGTTAAAGTTTTATTAACAGTGAAGCCGGCCATAAGGTCTGTTTCCGGAAATTGATAAGACTAAAAATTTGATGGAGGTATGTATGATCGGTCTGAGTTCCGAGAGCGCGGCCAAAAAGCCGGCGGCCAAGAAACCTGCGGTAAAGAAAACCGCAGCCGCTAAAAAACCGGCGGCCAAAAAGCCCGCGGTAAAGAAAACCGCAGCCGCTAAAAAACCGGCGGCCAAAAAGCCCGCGGTAAAGAAAACCGCGGCCGCCAAAAAACCGGCGGTCAAGAAACCCGCGGCTGCCAAGAAACCGGCGGCCAAAAAGCCTGCTGCCAAGAAACCCGCAGCAAAGTGAGCAACAGATGATATGAAAAAGGGTCATACCAAAGGGTATGGCCCTTTTTCATATCAGGGGGTTGTATGACCGGACAGTTCCCCCGCCATTTCTTCAATACGCCGCAGCAGCGCGTCCAGACCCTGTTTTTTCAGCGCCGAAACCGCCAGGCTTGACGGATAACGGCCTTTGAGGGCTTCCATAGCAACGGCCCGGTCTGTCTTGTTAAGGACAATGAGCATGGGTTTTTCAGCCGCGCCGAGACTGCCCAGCACTTCCAGTACGGTGCGGTATTGATAATCCGTATTGGGGTCAGAGGCGTCAAGCACAATGATGACAAGACCGGCGAGGGAAACTTCTTCCAGGGTAGAACGAAAGCTGTCCACCAGGTCATGGGGAAGACGCCGTATAAAACCTACCGTGTCGGTCAAGAGCAGGGAAAAACCGCTGGCCGTAACAAGACGCCGCGTAGTCGAATCAAGGGTGGCAAAAAGGGCGTCCTCCACAAAAACAGAAGCATTGGTAAGGGCGTTAAGGAGGGAAGATTTTCCCGCGTTGGTATAGCCCACCAGGGCGCAGGACAGGATGCCGGCCTGCTGCCGTTTCTTCCGCCGGGTGTCCCGGCGTCTGCGCACCACGTCAAGCTCAGACTCAAGTTTGTGAATCTGCCGTTCCACAAGGCGTCTGTCTGTCTCAAGCCTTGTTTCGCCCGAACCCCTGGTGCCATAGCGGCCTCCCCGCTGGCGGGAGAGGTCTATGTATTTGTGGCTCAGGCGGGGAAGCGAATACCGCAGGCGGGCCAGCTCTGTCTGAAGTTCGGCCTCTCTGGTTCCGGCCCTTGATGAGAATATCTGAATAATCAGTTCCTGGCGGTCCAGGACAGAAATGCCCGTGAGTTTTTCCCAGTTCCTCTGCCGGGACGGACTCAGTTCCTGATCAAAAATCAGGCAGTCGGCGCCCAGCTCACGGACTTTCGCGGAAATTTCTTCGGCTTTTCCTGTTCCCATGCCGTACCGGGAACCGTGTTCCCGGACCACAACAATTTCGCCGCACAGAACCGTTACCCCCAGGGTCCGGGCAAGCGCGGTCAATTCCGTTAAAAGCGATTCCGCCTCTTCCCTGCCGGTCGCGGCGTCCCTGATGCCTATGAGACAGGCTTTTCGCGGTTCCGGTGCGGTCTCAAAAAGTTTTTTCATGTATGCTCCCAAAAACGGCCCGCCGGAGCCGCTTTTTCCCTTAAATTTAAAGAGGCTGTTTGGAAATATTGTTTTATTGTCCGCAATGCGTCTATAATTAAATATTATAGAATTCCGATAATAAATAGAAGCCTTACCGTACCGGTAACGGCAGAATGATTCGCTTACAGGATTTTGGGCAAAACAGGATTAAACAGTGACGGTATTTCGTAAGGCATCGTTAAGCCTCCTCATAGCAGTTCTCCTTTTTGCCGTATTCTCGGTTCTGGCTTTTACCGGCTTTTTTGATCTCATCGAGACAAGATTTTACAATCCCGCCATTGCCAGGGGCCTCTCCAGGGAGCTTGAACAGAACGCCTCCCAGATAGACAGCCTCTTTACCGAACTGAGCGGCCGTTTTGACAGTTCCCTCAAAGAAGAATCCGTGCGCCGTGGCTTTCTCCCCAATCAGAGCGCCGATGATATTTTTGAACGTTCACAGCTCTACGGAATCCTGCTCGAATCCACTCCGGGCCTGCAATGGGTGCGCTTTGTGGACGCCGGAGGCCGGCGTATACACTATTCAACCTATCCCGGCGACCTGCTCCGCCAGGACAACCTCAGCATCGCGTATCATAACTACGACGAAAATACCGAAATTCCCTTTGCGAATCTTTCCGTGCCGGACAAGGGGAACGTCAAATTAACGCCCGATGAACAGAATAACCGCATCATCTTTTCCTTTCCCTTTTATGATTCCTATGACACATACAGGGGAACCGCCCTGTTTGCCCTTTCCATGCGGGCAGTATCGGACCGGCTGGTACGCCAGGGGCGGCTCAAGGTTGGCGAGGACATAGCCGCGAACGCGATACCGCCGGGCATCATCCTGGGCATGCCCGGAACCAGCGCCGCGGCGCTTGGCCCCCTGACAGCCGCCGTCTGGAACGAGGGCATCACCAGCCTTACCCCCCTTAATTCAGGCTCGGAAGACGCGGTCTTTGCCCTGCTTTCGACAAAAACAGCCCACGGACTCTACCTGGGCCAGCTTGTCAACGGGAATCTTTTTGATTTCCCCGCCTCAATGAAGTTCATGCTTCTCGGTTCATTCTTTATCACCGCCTATCTGTCCATCTTCTTCCTTTTCAATCTCCGCCAGGACGCCCTGACCGTGATTCAGAACAGGCTTAAACGGCTCCAACTCACCATTTTTGAAGAATACTATGATCGCAAAGGCGACATGGACTGGGAAAGGTGGAGACGGGAACTCGAACAGCGCCGTGAGGATGTCCGCAAGGAAGTAAAGCGGGACATCAAGGCAACAAAACAGGCTGAAACCGATATAGATTCTCTCATTGATAAATCCTGGAATGAAATAGTCGGCCTCATGGCCTCACGCCAGGGTGATCCCCAGGTTACGGCCAACATTGACGAGGCAAAACTCTCAAGCATACTCAAACAGGTGCTTGCCGCTTCTTCGGGACAGCCGCAAATTGCCGCTCCCGGCAAGGCCGCACACCCCACGGAAACCGTCGATGAAGCCGAGGCTGTTGATGAGGCAGAGGCCGTTGACGAGGTAGAGGCCGTCGATGAGGCAGAGGCTGTTGATGAGGTGGAAGCCGTCGACGAGGCAGAGGCCGTTGATGAGGCAGAGGCCGTTGACGAAGCAGAGGCTGTCGATGAGGCGGAAGCCGTCGATGAAGCCGAGGCCGTTGACGAGGCGGAAGCCGTCGATGAGGCGGAAGCCGTTGACGAGGCAGAGGCTGTTGATGAGGCAGAGGCTGTTGACGAGGCCGAGGCAGTTGATGAGGCGGAAGCCGTCGATGAGGCCGAGGCTGTCGACGAGGCAGAAGCTGTTGATGAAGCCGAGACCGGTGAAGAAG
>JAISDF010000116.1 GCA_031265025.1 Spirochaetaceae bacterium | reverse complement strand
AAACTTGAACCGGACTTAAGAAAATCCATAACGTTTGACCAGGGAAAAGAGAACAGCGAACACAGACAGCTTTCGGAAAACAGCGGGATGGCTGTCTATTTTTGTCATCCCCATGCGCCATGGGAAAAAGGGACGTGCGAGAATACCAACTATTTGATACGTGATATTCTGTATCCGGTAGAGGATTTCAGGGAATTAACCCAGCGGGATGTATCGAGAATTGCAAGGTTATTAAATGAGCGGCCGAGAAAGACGCTTGACTTTAGAACACCTTATGAGGTATTCTCTGAATTGCGTTAGGAATTACCGAGTGCACAATTTTCATTCAACCGGCGGCTAAGGTGTTTGGCATACTTTCACATAAATTTCATGGCGGTATTGCACATAACAACACCATACACGCAAAGCCAAATCGATCCGAAGAAGCATAATGCCGTAATGCCAAGTGACACATTCTTTCCGCTATTCCCACTCTATTGTGGCGGGGGGTTTGCTTGATATATCGTAGGTAACCCGGCCTATGTCTGTAACGCTGTTGGTGATGCGGGTGGAAATTTCAAGGAGATCTTTGGCCGGGAAGGGGTAGACATCGGCGGTCATGCCGTCGGCGCTGGTGATGGCCCTGAGGGCAAGGACCCAGCCGTATTTGCGGACATCCCCTGCCACGCCCACCGAGCGTATGGGAAGAAGCACGGCAAAGGCCTGCCATATTTCATCGTAGAGACTTTTCCCTTGGGAGCCGCGGCGCTTTTTCAGTTCTTCAATAAAGATGGCATCGGCTTCCCGGAGTACATCGCACTTTTCCCTGGTTACTTCGCCGAGTATGCGTACCGCAAGGCCCGGACCGGGAAAGGGATGGCGGCTAACGATTGCTTCGTCAAGGGCAAGGATGCGGCCCAGGCGGCGGACTTCGTCCTTGTAAAGCCGGTCCAGGGGTTCTATGACGCGGCCGGAAGCGCGCATGGCCTCTATCAGGGGACTTCCCACATTGTGGTGGCTCTTGATTAGGTGGGCCTTCTTGCCTACGCCCCTGCCGCTTTCTATCATGTCGGTATACAGGGTCCCCTGAACAAGGAAGTACGAATCAGGGAGGCCAAGGCGGGCGACTTCCCTTTCCTGTATGGTGATAAAAAGATCGCCTATCGTCTTGCGTTTTTCCTCGGGGTCATCGAGTCCCTCAAGGGCGGAAAGGAATTCTTTTTCGCAGTACACAATATGAAGATGTTTCGCGCCGAGTTTTTCAAGGGCCGCTTTGACGGTTCCGGTCTCGTTCTTGCGCATGAGCCCGGTGTCCATGTACATGAGGTGTACTTTGTCGGGGTCCAAGGTTTTGAGGAGCAGGGCCCCGGCCACGGTGGAATCAACGCCGCCGGATATGAGGAGGAGCACAGGGCTTTCGCCTACCCGGCTCTTGAGGGACGCGCGGACTTCTTCGATGTATTGCTCCATGGTCCATTGAGCCGCGCATCCGGCAGCACCGAACACAAAGGCGGCAAGTATTTCCCTGCCCCGTTCACAATGGGTAACTTCAGGATGAAACTGCAGGCCGAACCAGTTTTCTGTTTCATGGACAAGCACCGCCGGATAGCCGGTCTCACTGGTTCCCGCCTGGATAAAACCCGGAGCAAGGCGGGTCAGGGTGTCGCCGTGGCTCATCCACGCGGTAAACTGAAACGCGGCCCCGGCAGTTCCGGCGGCGGCCGCTCCGGCGGCCACTGTCCCCGGCGAAAAGCGGGCGCCGCCCTTTATGGCGTCAAGGGAAAGGGCCGGGTCAAAACCGGCGAAAAAGCCGGCAAGGGCTTCATTACGCGCAGCAGGAAGCGGAAACCCGGCGGCGCTTACCGTTACGCCTATGCGGCCGTATTCCCGTTCGGGAAGGGGCTCCACCTTTCCGCCGTGATCATGGGTCATGCGCTGAAGACCGTAGCAGATGCCCAGCAGGGGAAGGCCGAGGCTGTAAATTTTTTGATCCGGCGCCGCGCCTCCCGCATAGACCGATTCGGGAGAACCGGAAAGTATCAGCGCCCTGGTCCCCTCAAAAACAGGCCCGGCAAGAAATTCAAGGGAAAAAGGAGTGTCGCCGGGTATGATTTCGGTATAGACGCCGAAATCCCGTATGCGCCTTCCTATGAGCTGGGTAGTCTGGCTTCCGTAATCCAGAATGAGAATCTTGTCCACATCACTCTCCGGCTACAGCCTGAAATTCCAGATATTCTCCGAATGTCTGGGAACAGACCAGGGGCTCTTGCGTATAATGGTTTCCCTGCGGTCATAGCCCACAGACACTATGTCAATGGGAGTCTCGCAGAAGCGTTCGATAAATTCAATATATTCCATTGCCTTGACCGGAAAGGCGTCGTAACTCAGCGCGCCGCTTAAAGGCTGCTTCCATCCGGCAAAGCCGCGAAGCACCGGCTTTGCGGCATTGAGGGCCGCCACCGACGAAGGAAAATCCTCCACCACCCTGTCGCCTATGCGGTAGGCGACACAGGCCTTGATTTCGTCAAGGGTATCATACACATCAAGATGCGTCATAACCAGGGAATCAATGGAATTGGTGCGGCAGGCATAGCGCAGCGCCACAAGGTCAAGATACCCGCAGCGCCGGGGCCGGCCCGTGGTAACGCCGTATTCCCGGCCCGTCTCCCGGACAAAACGGCAAAGCTCATCCTCGCCGCCGCTGTCAAATTCGCTGGGGAAAGGCCCGTTGCCCACCCTGGTCGAATAAGCCTTGAACACGCCGAGTATCTTGTCAAGGCTGCGGGGACCCACAGCGCCCCCTATGGCCGCCCCGGCCGCGCAGGACATGCCGCTTGAAACATAAGGATAAGTCCCCAGGTCCAGGTCAAGGAGAGTACCCTGGGCCCCTTCAAAAAGAATATGGGAATTCCGGTGGTGATTGAGAAACACCGAAATATCTATGGACATGGCCTTGAGCTTTTCTTCGTGGGGCGCCAGAAACTCCCGGTCGGAACTGTCAAGCTCTTCCATCTTTTCGGGCCACGAAAGGTCGGCGATACGAATACCGTCCCGGTCGCTCTTCATGGAATAGGTGATGCCTATACCCCGCCCCGTAGTTCCTATAGGCTTCTTCCGCGCCTTGTCCCGCTCATTGTCAATCGCGATATACCGGGGCAGCACCAGGTGGGCCCGGTCCGAAATAAAAACCCTGCCCGCCGTATCTATGCCCCGCCCGTTCAGCATGGCAAGCTCCTGTTCCAGCGCCACAGGATCAATAACCATACCCGCGCCGAGTATGACCTTTTTGTCAGGGTAGAGCACCCCCGAAGGAATAAGATGCAGGGCGTACTGTTCATCGCCTATGACAATAGTATGCCCCGCGTTTGCGCCGCCCGAAAAGCGGACAATAATCTGGGCGTCCCCCGCCAGATAATCAACAATCTTCCCCTTGCCCTCATCGCCCCACTGGGCGCCGATTACAACTATGTTCATGCCCGGTCCTTTCGCGCCCCCGTTGGGCCGCCTT
>JAISDF010000049.1 GCA_031265025.1 Spirochaetaceae bacterium | reverse complement strand
TCCAGTTATTCGTTACGGTAAGGGAAAGCTCGAATTCGTCCCCCGGCGAAGCGGTCATGGGGGCGTTGGGACTTATGATAAAGGTACTCCGTATAAGAGCGCGTTCCTCGGCGGCGCCGACGGAGTCGTCTGAGACCGCCACCGCCATAACCCTGTGGGTCCCGTTAAAGTAATCGGGAATCCGGTACGAAAGTTCCCGCATGGTCCTGTCGGCGTCAATGATGCCCGACCAGTAAGCCACAGGCGCGTACTGTTTTCGCTTAAAGGGATTAAGGTTGCGGTTAAGGGCTTCGGCGCCCGCGCCGCCGCCCATGCCGCCCATGGAACGGACTACGGAATACTTGGGCAATACCATATCCAGTATCTGGGCCGTGCGCACCTCCAGGGCCTGTTTCCTGAAAAAGAAACCCAGGGGGTCCGGGGTGTGATACCCGGCAAGCTGCAGTATGCCTTCGTCAACGGCGTAGACAATGATCTTCCCCGGACGGGAGGCGGCGTATTTAATGACAAAATCTTCCCCCGGCTTCGCCTCTTCGGGGAAGTCGAGGCTTATGTTCGTGGTGCGGTTTTCCCTGCTTACCGAGAAGGGAACCGCGCCGTAACTCAAGGGGGACATGAAAATTTCAGGTGAATCCTGGGAACGGACAAACTGCACATTCACATAACCGTTGCCCTCAAGAGCCGCGGGCATGGTGATGGTCTGGACTGTCGTTTCCCCGGTGGACCGGAACCATTTGTAGCCGTAGACCCTGTCCCGTTCTATGGTGATGAGCCCGGCTCCTTCGTAGGGAGCCTTGATCATGAGCTCCATTGTTTCGCCGGGGGCATAGTCCGTCTTGTCAAGGGTGATGTCAAGCCGGGCTGTACGGTTAAGGCTGCGCTGCAAATTCTGCTGCCCGGCTACGGTAAAGGCAAGCCGGTTATATTCAAGTTCGTCGGGGCCGGAAATGACCAGCCGGTATTCTCCGGGCCGTGAAGACGGAAGGCGGTATTCAAGGCCCTGCGGGGGAATGGTAATTGTTTCCCGCGAAACAGGATATTCCTTTTGAACGGACTGGTACTTGTATACCCCGCCCGGCTCAAGCACCAGGGCTGACACATAACGCAGTTCCACAAGGGAAAAGGTCAGGTCCCTGGCGGTGGTTTTTTCGGCATTGCTGTCAATGGCAAGAAGGGAAATCACCCTGGAAGCGTCCTGCTGAATATAGCTGAGGCTTCCGTCGCTCCTGTAGCCGATGAGGTACGGAAGAGGGCTCACATACACGGAGGTCTCGGCGGCCACATTGCGGCCGCTTCCCTTTTCAAAGGCCTCGGCGTAAAAGGTAAGATTATATGTCGCCTTTTCAAACTTTGAAAGGTCCAGATTGAAAGACACTTTTCCGTCGCTGTCGGTGGTGCGGCTTCCCAGGAATTCCTGGTAGCTTTTTCCGGTCAAAAAGGGGTCCGCGAAACTGTAGTCCCGGTACTCGCGGAAATACTGGCGGGAAGGAACAAGGTTTATCTGTGCCTTTACCTCGTTGCCCGCCGCCGGGGTTCCGAAGAGGTTCCGCACAGTAACCAGGGCGGAAAGTTCGGACGGGCTTATCCAGCCGCTTCCCGGCAGGGGATTAAAGGCGGCCTGCACATTGAGGGTGTCGGCGAGGAATTCTTCTACCTTGACAGTAACGGAACCGAGAAAAACCCTTTCCTCCCTTCTGTCCCGCTCCCGTATGACGTATAACGACGCGGTATAGGTCCCGGTGGGAGACCATTCCTGGGTGCTGAAACGCAGTTCCTCAACGCCCTCCCGAGAAAGGCTTATGCGCCTGTTGTAAATTTCCGCGCCCCGAGGATCGGTAACTTTACATTCAAGGGGCGTGCCTCCGAGATTGAGCATCCAGTCGCCTGACTTGACCGCCATGGCTATGCGCACCTCGTCGCCGGGACGGTAAAGCCCCCGGTCGGAGAACAGAAAGGCCCTGAGGGTTTTGGGGTCGCTTGCGCCCTGTATCCCGCCCACATCAAAGGAAGAATAATCAAGATTCCGGCCCGTGGGACTGTAGGGCATAAAGGAAAGATCCTCGCCCATCCGCACGGTAAAAACCGTGGGAACGCGGTCATTCTTGTAGTCCTGGAGATTGGGAACCCGCACATGTCCGTCGGGCCCGGTATAGGCGCTGAACACCGGATTCCCGTTGAGGCCAAGCACGGTAAGCTGGGCCCCGTCTACCGGGCCGCCTGTGGCGATGGACTGGACAAAGACATCCCTGGTTCCGTCGGTATTGGTCTTTACAAAGAAACCCAGATCGGTAACGACAATGAGCCGCCTGTCCTGATACACAGGTCTTTCGATATCTTCCTTGACCGAGAAGATAAAGAGACCGTGCCTTAAATTCCTCGAAGGAATATTTTCAAGATACCGTGAAAAATCAAAAGAAAAATAGCCGACATCCCGTCCGCTTGAAAGGGGGACGTTCGCCGTATCCCGAAACTGTTCGGTAATATTGTAATCGTTAAAAGTATAATTCCTGTACTGTATGTTGGAAATGTCCCCTCTGGTCTGGGACACCAGATGGTTAATGTCGTCGGGCCTGACGCGCCCTATCTCAAAGCGGACATTCTGTACGCCGCGGCTCAAAAGGGAAAGCCGTTTGTCCCCCGAATAGGCAAGTATGGAGCCTGATGAAAGTATGGCAAGCTCCCTGGGATATTCCTTTACTCTGAATATGGCCTCATAGGGTTCGTTGAGCACATAGCCGCCGTAAAACCGGGTTCCGTTATTGACGCGCAAAAACACATAACGCCCGGCTTCGGCGCTGAATTTATAGCTTGTAACCGAATTATAGCGGAGTTCGCCGGGGATAGCCTCCAGATCAACCCTGCGGGACACGTTTAAGACATCGGGAACCGCCTCGTCAACCGAAGACCAGGCGTAATTTTCAATCTCCCGGAGGCCCGGAAGAGCAGGCCTGTTTACCGGCAGCTCCCACAGGCCTATGTTTTTGCTGAGTTCGCTTTCTTCGATTGTTCCCCTGGTGGCAAGAATAAGCACCTGGTCGTAGAGCTGGTTCGGGTTCATCACAAGGTCATGTCTTGACGATTCAACGTGCGCGTAACTGGTTATGCTTGGAATGCCGGCGTACAGTTTCAACTGCTCGGACGAAGCGCTGCTTCCGCTTTCATCCTTGACGCCCCGCCCTACGGTAACTACCATGGTCAGGGGCCTGGCCGGAAGCCCCAGCGTTTCGGATACAATATAGGCCGCTGTCCCGGTCTCGTTGTAATCAACGGTAAACTCATAAAGCCTTTTTTTAAGCGAACCGGAATCGGCCCTGATATCAGGCTCTATGCTTATGCTGCGTTCCAGGGAAGGGCGGTCTATGGGATAGTTTGCCCTGACCGTGGCAAGGACGCGCCTGACACCGGCGTTTTCAGGGTCAATGTAGAACTGAATGTCTTCGTCGGAAAGCTCAAAGCCGGGAAGCGAAAAAGAAAAGCTCCTGCCTGTCTTGATATGGGAAGGAAAAAAATCCCTGGCAAAGTTCACGGTGTATTTTTGCCCCAGCGCCCATTTTGCTTCTGTGGTAAAAACAAGGAGGCTGTCGCCCTCCCACTTCCATGTCCCCTCAACAGGCGGATTGATGGTAATGCCCTCCGCGACTTCCGTATCAGATGCTTCCACCCTGGCCGCCGGAGCGTAAAACGCTACGGTCAGGGGGCGTTCCTCGCGGAAACCGTCCTGGCCTTCCTCGCCTATGCGGTTATCCGGCACGGACCAGGTAAACTCAACCTGTATGGGCCGGGGGCGGCGGGAGGCCGTCATGCGCCAGCCTATAAGCATGCCGGCGGCCAGAAGCAGCGCGGCACAGGAGGCTATATAGCGTCCCTTGTGGGCCTTAAAAATCCTTTTGTTGAAATCAGCGAAAGTCCGGCACAGTTCGCCGCATTTTCCATCGGCGAAAAAACGGTATATGCCGCGAAGAAATTCGGGAGGGGTATATGAACCCAGAAAAAAGCGAAGCCAGTTCCGGCGTTTGTTTTGAGACATGATATAAAAAGTATAACACAGTCAGGAAACAAAAGATAGCGCGGACAGTTTACGGCTTAACTCATCGAGAAAATTTTGGCGTGTTCCGGCAGGAGGCAGGAGGCCCTGAAAAAATCCGCCGCCTCCGCCGCCCTGGACGCCGTAGGTTTCGCATGTTTCCCCGATCAGGGCCTTTATATCAACGCCCTTTCTCGAACACAGCGCGGCGAATTTTCCGTCCGGTTCCGAAGCAAGGAGCAGCACGGCGGCGGTCTTCTTCTGCGCCGTCCTGCCTATGAGGAGCACGTCTTCCATGTCATGATCGGCGTAGAGCCGCTGTATCAGGCCTCCTGACGCCGCGTCCCTGAGCAGGTCTTCCGCCTCACGCCGGGCTTCGGCGTTTTTAAGAACGGAAAGTTTTTTCTCCATGTCCTTGCTTCGCTCGTTCAGGGCAAGGACGCCGGCGGCGATTCCGTTTACCGGTATCTTCAGCGCCCGCGAAACAGTCTCAGCCTCATGCCTCCGGCGGCGGCTGTCAACGAGGACACGGCGTCCGGCAATAAAGGTAACGCGGGTCATGCCCTTGTATTTTTCCGCGCCCAGTACGCGGAGCATGCCTATGCCGCCTGTCGAGGAACAGTGGGTTCCGCAGCAGGGCGAAAAATCATGACCCCGGATTTCTACCACCCTGACAAGTTCCTCGCCCTGGGGAGGAGTCTTGCGGAGCGGAAAGGAACGCAGGTCTTCGGGGGGACACAAATGTATGATTATGGGGAAGTCAGCCTCAATGACGCCGGCCGCCGCTTCTTCAACAGCGATGAGTTCCTCTGTGGAAAATTCCCCCCGTTCAACATCAATGGTATTGTACTCTTCGCCCAGATGCATGGACACCGTAGGCGCGGACAGGAGTCTTACTATGGTTCCCGAAAGAAGATGCTGGCCTGAATGCTGGACGGTAAAATCCCTGCGCCGCGCGGCGTCAAGAACAAGAAGCGCCGGGCCGTTCTCAAGTTTCGCGTCATGGTCAACCAGATGGAGGATTTCGCCTCCTTCTTCCTTCACGTCAATGAGGGGAACATTGTTAATGCTGCCCCGGTCGCCGCTCTGCCCGCCGCCTTCGGGATAAAAGATAGTCCTGTCAAGAAGCAGCGCAAGGCGGCCGTCTCTCTCCCGGAGTTCCAGAATATTCGCGGAAAAAGGCGCGGCGGAAAGCGAAGCGCCTTCCGTCCCTGTACGGCCTTCCGTCCCGGTGTACTCGTAGTAAAGCCGCTCAGTACGCACGGTCAAGGCTTGCCCTTCTTTTCAATTTTTGCCCAGGTGTCCCGCAGTCCTATGGTTTTATTGAACACCGGCCTGTCCCCCCCGTTGTCCCGGACAAAATAGCCAAGCCGTTCAAATTGAAAGCGGTCCCCTTCTCCGGCCTTGGCAAGGCAGGGCTCGCCCCAGGCATTGGTAATGACCGTAAGGGAACCGGGATTGAGGTTGTCGGTAAAGGAACCGGGGCTGCCGTCCGGACGGGGGGCAACTTCCATGGGCCGCTCGGGAGTAAAGAGGTAATCGTATATCCGCACTTCAAGGGGAAGGGCGCTGGACGCGGAGACCCAGTGTATGGTTCCCCTGACCTTGCGGTTGTCCGGGGCATTGCCTCCCCTGGTTTCGCTGTCGTAGGTACAGCGCACCGAAGTAATCCTGCCCGAAGCGTCCTTGTCAAAACCCGTACAGGTAATGATGTAGCCGTAGCGGAGCCGCACCGAATTTCCGGGGAAGAGCCTGAAATATTTGGGCGGCGGAACTTCCTCAAAATCTTCCCGCTCTATCCAGAGTTCACGGGAGAAGCAAATTTTCCGCACGCCGGCCGC
Source organism: Spirochaetaceae bacterium (assembly GCA_031265025.1). Lineage (GTDB taxonomy): Bacteria > Spirochaetota > Spirochaetia > Treponematales > Breznakiellaceae > JAIRTD01. The sequence continues at coordinate 1,888 of JAISDF010000049.1, read as the reverse complement.
CGGGTCTTCGGGGTTGTTTGCCGCTTCAAGCTCTTCGGTTTTTCCTTCTTCCCAGTTTTCGATGATGAGCTTGAGGGGATTGAGCACCGCCATGACCCGGAGGGCCCTTTTGTTAAGGTCTTCCCTGAGGCAGTATTCAAGGAGGGCTATGTCCACCATGCTGTCTGTCTTGGCAATACCGATACGGGTCATAAAATCACGCAGGGCCTCGGGGGTATAACCCCTGCGGCGGAGTCCGGCCAGGGTGGGCATGCGGGGATCGTCCCAGCCCGAGACATACTTTTCCTGAACAAGACGGAGGAGCCAGCGTTTGGAAAGTACCGTATGGGTAAGGTTGAGCCGGGAGAATTCAATCTGACGGGACGGAAACACCTCAGCCTCTTTTATGAACCATTCGTAAAGGGGACGGTGTATCTCATACTCAAGGGAACACAGCGAATGGGTGATGCCCTCCCTGGCGTCGGAAAGGGGATGCTGAAAATCATACATGGGGTAAATGCACCAGGCGTCGCCGGTGCGGTAATGGGTGGCCCGCCTGATACGGTACATTACCGGGTCCCGCATGTTGAGGTTGGGATGGGTCATGTCGATTTTGGCCCGCAGGGTTTTGGCGCCGTCGGCGAATTCCCCGGCCCGCATCCGGGCGAAAAGATCAAGGTTTTCTTCTACCGGACGGTCCCGCCAGGGGCTGTTCCTGCCCGGCGGCGTACAGGTGATATTGTTCTTGTCGGGAACCGCGGTCCCCCGGTATTCCCGGATTTCATCCTCGGAGAGATCATCCACATAGGCCCGGCCTTTTTTGATGATTTTAACGGCAAGCTCGTAGAGGTATTCGTAATAATCGGATGCGTAGTATTCCCGGTCCGCCCAGTCAAAGCCCAGCCACCTGATATCCCGCTTGATGGCCTCGACATACGAGATATCCTCTTTTTCGGGATTGGTATCGTCAAAACGGAGATTGCACTTGCCGCCGAATTTGGCGGCCATGGAAAAATCAATCGCCAGGGCCTTGCAGTGTCCGATATGCAGCCAGCCGTTGGGTTCAGGCGGAAAGCGGGTATGCACATAGCTGAACCGGCCGCTTTTTAGATCTTCGGCGATAAAATCGCTGATAAAGTCGCCGCCCGGAAGCTCCGCGCCCGAATTCGACGCGCCTGAAACAGCGTCAAGCGGATTTTTTGTATCATCACCCATTGTTTTGCTCCCTCATGTTGGGTCTGCCGGAAGAACTTAAAAATTGGTCAAATAACAGATTCCAATGAGCAGCAAAGCCCCGAGCGCCGGTTTGTCCGTAAAATTCATAAGCCGTCCGAGTTTTCCGCCGTACCACCAGAAAAGACCCATTTGGGTATCAATACGCAGCGTGTATTCGGTAAAATCTTCTTTATGGCTCTGCGCGCCAAAAAAAAGATAGGCCAATTCCTCCAGAATCACCCCGAATTCCGCCAGAGCTTCCTGTAAATTACCCTGTTCCAGGGCGCTGATAAAGCCGGGAATACGGTCCTCAAGTTTGCGTTTGCGGTCCTCATCGGCCTGGTCTACCCAGGTTTTTTGGATCAAAAGGTCAAGATTATTTTGAAAATGCTCCAATAAAACACGGGAGGCCCCTCCCCAGGCCTGTTCCGCGCCGGGAGGACACAAGGCGGAAAGATACCGGCCATAATCCGCCCCAATACCGAGAATTTCAGCAAATTCCCGGGCAGCCCGCACCGTAGGCCCCTCTCCCTCGGCATAACCGCCGGAAGGAAACAAAGCCTGAGTAATAGCCTGATATTCCACAGGGATGGCCCCGTCAACACGGGACGAACACTTAAACATAGCTCTACCATGCCAAAGAAAAGAAAAAATATCAACAACCCCGCGGCAATTGGTAAAAGCAGCAATCCCG
>JAISDF010000045.1 GCA_031265025.1 Spirochaetaceae bacterium | reverse complement strand
TTATATGTGGATCATCGACTGCTTCCGGGAAGGGTTCAACGAAAAACGCCCTGCCAAAATCCTCTCCGCCGCGGGAGCTTTTCTCCTTCCCCTTGTTGTAAGCCTTGTCATGTTCCTGGTTCTGCAAAGCGGGAATCATAGAGCCATCCTGTTCCTCTTCTTTATTCCCAGTCCCTTATTTGTTGAAGGCGGCCTTGTGCTGGTCTTTACGGGAGCGGCCTTCTATTTGCTGCGGAAGTACCGGCTTGCCCAGGCCGCCCTGGTACTGGTCATAAGCGCCCTCACCTGGTATTCCTCAGGAAAAGGCGCCGGGAACTTCCAGTGGCTCATGGTTTTCGCCGTCATTCCCTTGCTTCTTTACAACGGAAAACGGGGGAAAGGCGGCATAGGCGGAAAATACTTTTTCTATATCTATTACCCCGCCCATATCTACCTGTTGTATTTTGCCGCATGGGTTATATCCCAAAACGGCCGCTGAAAAGCCGGTACCGGGCCGTTCCCCCTTCCGGTTCAAGGCAGGGCTCCCCCCGCCGGGGGGCTTGACATAAATGATTCTATGTATAGAATCATTGGAGGATACCAAAACTGGTTCCCGGCGCGTCATTGAGGCGTATGATTCTACTATGATAAGGATGAAACTATGAAAAGACACCGGTTGACAGTCCTGCTCTTGACCCTGGGGGTCCTGCTGCCTGGCTGCGAAAAAAACAGCGGAACAGGGGATTCCGGCGGGAATGCCGGAACGCGGACCATAGGAATTATTCAGCTTGCCGATAACGGGGCCTTTACCGATATGCGGGAGGGTTTTCTTGACAGGCTTAAGGAGCTGGGCTACGGCGACGCCGAACTCAAGGTTGATTACAAGAACGCCCAGGGCGATATAGGAACCCTCAACACGATATGCCAGGAAATGGCCGTGTCGAATTACGATCTTGTGGTGACCATCGCCACTCCGGCCGCCCAGGCCTTTGTCAATCAGGAAAGCAAGGTGCCGCTGATCTTTATTTCCGTGACCGATCCTGTGGCCTCGGGAATCATGGGTTCCATGGACAGGCCCGACAAGAACGCCACGGGGACTTCCAATCTTGTGCCGGTGGATGAGATTTTCAGGCTTGCCGATACACTGACGCCGGGCATAGGCCGCTACGGCATACTGTACAATACCGGCGAATCCAACGCGGTAACCACCGTGGCAAAGGCAAAGGTCTATCTGGACAGCCAGGGAACACAGTATTCCGAAGCGACGGTAACCAATTCCTCCGAGGTACAGCAGGCCGCGGAAAGTCTCGCGGCAAGGAGTAACGCCTTTTATATTCCCATTGATTCAATGGTACAATCAGCCATGCCCCAGGTTGCCCAGACAGCCCTGGATAAAAAAATTCCGGTATACGGTTCTTCGCCGGTGATGGTGGTCTCGGGGGCCCTTGCCACGGTAAGCGTAAGCGACCGCTACATGGGCGGGGTAAGCGCCGAGATGGCCGATACTTATTTTAAGGGAACGCCTATCGCGTCCATTCCGGCGAAGACCATGAACAGTTTTATCACGGTCATCAACAGGAAAACGGCCGGGGCTCTGGGCATTGTCATACCCCAGGAACTTTCCGGCGCCGTGCTGATAGGTCAGTAGGCTTATTTTTCATGAACATTTCCGGCGCCCTGCAGCTTGGCTTTATCTACTCGTTCCTCGCCCTGGGGGTATATGTTTCCTTCAGGGTGATGAATATTCCCGATCTTACCGCCGACGGAAGTTTTACCCTGGGCATGAGCATATCGTCGCTTCTGGCGCTTAACGGCCACCCCCTGTGGGCGCTGGTCCTCGGTATGGCCGCCGGCGCCGCCGCGGGGATAGTAACCGGCCTGTTCCAGACCAAGGCGGGCATTCATCCCATACTGGCCGGCATACTTACCATGACCGGCCTTTACAGCGTTAATCTTTTCATCATGGGCGGAAGTCCCAATATTTCGCTTTTGGGGAAAGAAAATCTTTTTACCATAATCTACCCGCTCTTTTCCGTTATGGGAAAGAACAACGCGCGCCTTGTAAGCCTTTTTCTGCTCTCCGCCGCCGCGGTGTGCGTTCTTGCGTGGTTTTTCAGAACAGGCCTTGGGCTGCGCATACGGGCCGCCGGGAACAATGAGCAGATGGTCAGGTCGTCTTCGATTAATACCGGCCTCATGAAAATCATCGCCCTGGCCCTTGCCAACGCCTTCATCGCCTTTTCCGGGGCCGTACTTGCCCAGTACCAGGGCTACGGGGACATCAACGCCGGAACAGGCATTGTTATCATAGGCCTCGCGTCGGTCATACTGGGCGAACTTCTGCCCTGTAGGATTTCGCCGGGCCTAAGCCTTGCCTCCGCCGCCGTGGGCGCAGTGGCGTACCGCCTGCTTATTGCCTCGGCGCTTTACTTTAACGTGTTTCCCGCCTATATGTTCAGGCTGCTGTCGGCCTGCATTGTGGCCCTGGCTCTTTCGGCGCCCTCCCTGCGCCGTGTCTATGGCGGTTATCGCAGACGAAAAAGGAATAGGCATCATGCTGGATCTCGTTAATATTTTCAAAACTTTTGAAAAGGGAACACCTAACGAAAACAAAGTACTGCGGGGCCTTTCTCTTCATCTTGAAAAAGGCGAACTCGTAACGGTCATCGGTTCCAACGGCGCGGGAAAAACAACCCTCTTCAACATCATAGCAGGCGCCGTAACCAGCGATGAAGGCCGTATCGTGCTTGACAACGAGGACCTTACCTATGAAAGGGAATACCGCAGGGCCAGGGTCATAGGGAGGCTTTTTCAGAACCCCCACACGGGAACCGCTCCGGGTCTTACCATCGAAGAAAACCTTGCCCTGGTATACTCGAAGGCGACAAACCGCTTTCCCCTCACTCCTGCATTAGGCGCCAGGGACCGGCGTTTGTTTACCGGCCTTCTTGCCCGCCTTGGCATGGGCCTTGAGGAAAGGCTCAAGGTAAAGGCCGGAACCCTTTCGGGCGGGCAGCGCCAGGCCCTGACCCTGCTTCTTGCCACCCTGGTTCCGCCCAAGCTGCTCCTTCTGGATGAACATACCGCGGCCCTTGATCCGGTGGCGGCAAAAAAAATACTCGGCCTGACGGAAGAGATAAGCGCCGGGCATCGCATTACTACCCTGATGATAACCCACAATATAGGGTCGGCCCTTGAAATGGGGACCAGGACGATTATGATGCACAAGGGGACAGTGGTTATGGACCTTAAAGATGATGAACGGAAGAATATGACCGTGGAGGACCTGCTGCGCCGCTACAAGCATACGGTCCATGAAAACCTTGACGCCGACCGTATGCTGCTGGAGGAGTGATATGCTGAAACATCTGGTACTCTGGACACTTACCGAAAAAGCCCGCGCCGAGGGGCTTTCCCAGGCAGTCTCAAGGCTCGGCGATTCGGCGCGTAACATGGTGGGGAAAATCCCCGGCCTTCTTGCCAGCGAAGTATACCTCAACAAGGCCGCTCCCGGCGTAGCGGCTGACGATCCCGGCGCCGGCATGGCCTTGGGCAGCGCGGCGGCGGACAGTACTCAGGCCCCGCCTGACGCGCACGATGCCGAAGAATTCCGCAATCTTGTTTTTTATAGCGAGTTTGAAAGCCCGGCTGCCCTTGCGGCCTATCAGGAACATCCTCTGCACCGCGCCCACCGGGAAATGGCCGCTTCCTATGTGCGTAACAGGGAGACTGTGGATTTTGAAGTATAAGGTGCGCTCCGCATGAGCGGGGTTAGTTTGTCTCCGGTTTCAGCCCGGACACGTCATACTCAGGGGGAATTTTGACCGGGTTTCCTGACGTGTTGACAAAGGCCCAGGTAACTTTTGCTTCCGCAATGGTATCATCGCCGCGGGTTAGTTTTTGGGCTATGACGCCGCTGACCGCGCCTGTTTTGACCGGCCACGAGCGTATAACAAGCACATCATCGGTAACGGCCGGTTTTTTATAGTCCATTTCTATGCGGGCGATATAGACCCCGTACCCGGCCTTTACTGCCCTGGGATAGTCAAACCCTATGGATCTCAAGAATTCATACCGGGCAAATTCAAGATAATTAAGATAGTTCGCGTTGTTTACATGACCATAACTGTCGCACTCATAGGTGCGCACCGTAAGGCGGCATTCTGTTATCATGGGAATACTATAGTGTGGCAGACTTTTTTGTGCAAGACACCACACTGTTTATGCCTGCCGCCGTTATGACCGCGCTGTGTACAGCGCCCTTGGCATTTCTAGTTTCTATTGTATATAATCGGGTTATAATGTCAGCCGTGCTTACTTATTGCCCTTCCTGCGCATCAAGGGAAATACGCTTTGAGAAGGACAAAAAATTTTTTTGCCCCGCCTGCGGCTTTACCCTGTACCAGTCTCCCGCCGCCGCCACAGGCTGCGTGATTTCCCGGGGAAAAGAAATACTGGTTCTTGTCCGGAACAAGGAGCCTTCCCTGGGCAAGTACGA
>JAISDF010000012.1 GCA_031265025.1 Spirochaetaceae bacterium | reverse complement strand
TCAAGCACCTCTGGTTCCCCGGCTTCGTTATTGTCCGTAAAGGTCGCGCTATCATGCCCTCCGGCGCTTTGCGCTTCTTCCGTGTGGTCCCGGACAATGAGGGGATTCGCCGTAGCGTGTTCAAATTCCCCGGTCTTTGCGAGACTGGGATACGCCCTTGCCTCAGGCGGGGGAAGTATGGGGATATACCCCTTTGGGGAAGTCTCCTGCCGGACAGATGTTTTTGGCTGTTCCGCTCTGGTCTTAAAAATGAGGCTTCGGAGCAGCGCCATGACAGAGAGTTCAAGGACAGTAAGAAAAATGACGCCGAAACTGAGACCCGCCCTTCCGGCGGCCTTCAAGAAGGGATAGCTTTCAACATAAAAAGAAAAATCTTTAAGCAGGACAAAGCCGAGGGCAAGGGTCATAAAGGGAAAGACCGCGAAGCCGAGGAGGAAAATTTTATCCGGCCTGTAGCGGGGGTCCGCCAGCAGTATTGCCGCCCAGAAGAGTATGCCGGGGATGAGAAAGGCAAGTATGCCGTAGGCGGCGGCGAAAAAGTTTCCGGGCACTGAGGGGAAAAACGGCAGAGCGAAGAGAGACGCGGCGATGGAAAGGCCCAGATATACCGCGCACAGAGCCAGGATCGCCGAGAGTATAATCTGTCTTTTGCGGAATTGAGTATTTTGCCGCCGTATATCCGGTTTGTGAAACAAAGCTATAACCCCCTGTATATATCGGCAATTACCCCTTCCATCGACAGGCCATAATAAAGATATCCGTAGGCGGTGGCCGCGGCGAGCACCCTGCGGCCGTATTCCCTGGTTTCGGTAAATTCAATGGTCTCAAGGAAAAGGTCCTCCGGCAGTTCAGGCCTGGCACTCCGCCAGCGCCGTACCCTGCCTATGCCTCCGTTATACGCTATAAGGGCCTGGACAGGGCTTCCGACAGTACGAATGAGATAATTGAGATACCATGCGCCCAGGTGCACATTGACATCGGGATTTTTCAGGTCGATTTCCCCGTCCCGCTGATAATCGTGGCCGCCCTGCCGGGCAATGCGTCCCGCCATATCCAGGGCAGTGGCCGGCATGAGCTGGGCAAGACCCACCGCTCCGGCGCTTGAGACAATATCGGGAAAGAAAAAACTTTCGGTCCTGATAAGGCCAAAGAGTATTTCCCTGGGAAGTTCAGCCGCAAGGGCGTTTTCTTCTATAAGCTTGGTAAAGGGCCTGGGGTAGAGGAGCTCCATGTCCTGCCTCTGCACTTCGTAGCCGTTCCGGTTTACCCCGGCCGAAATAATCCTGATTGATTCGCCCCAGCGTTCCGCCCCGGCAAAGGCTTCGGCAAGCACCCGTATCTCCGGGACTGAAAGCTCAGGCAGCGCCCGTTGCGCGTAGGGATAGGCGAAATCACCGCAGTCAAAGCGAAAGAAGTTGAGAATAAAGTCAAGTTCTTCCCAGTGTTCCAGCCCCGTTTCCGGCCGGGTCTCCGCCCTTGGAGGCAGGGGTTCCACGCTTTCCCCAAGGAAGGAAGCGGAAAGCCCCCGGTAGTAGAATGAGGCGCCGCTTTCCTCAAAGGCGGTTCTGAATAATTCCCCGGCTTCAGGTCCTTCCCTCAGTAAACCGAGGGAACGGACCCGTCCCAGTATGTAGGCGTACTGGGCAGCGGTGGAACCATCGGCCAGGTCTTTGATAAGGGTAAAGGTCCGGTACAGTTCTTTCCACTGTCCTGTTGAACACAGGCGCTGGGAAAACCGGTCGAGTATGTCGGAAAAATAGCTTCCGTCCTTCCACACCGGCCCGTATTCGGAGAGCAGCGAAATGAAGGCTTCAACCGGCTCATTGAGGGCGAGGCTGAGTATGTACCAGATGCAGGCGTCGGCCTGTCCGGCGTCAGGCGCAAGGGCAAGGGCCTCTGAAAAAAGGGCCGCCGCTTCGCTGTAGCGCTGTCTCTGGCGCTCGATTCTTCCGCCAAAGTAGAGGAGCATATAACGCTGTTTTTTTATGTCAATAGAAAAAATATCCTTTCCGAGCCCGGCGCCGGTTTCGAGAAACCCGGCCCATTGGGAAAAGAGTTCCGCGCCCTCTCTTTGCCTGTCGCTGTACTGAAAGGCCCGGCCCAGGTCGCCGAGCAGTTCCGGATACCTGAGAAAAAGCGAAGGGTCCAGGTCCAGCGTTATGCTGAAGGCGTTCATCGCCGGACCGTAGTCGCTGCGGAGTATGGCAAGCCTCCCCTTGGCCGCGGCCTTTTGGGCCGTGTCCCCGCCGTAAAGCGCTTCCCATTCACCGAAAAGCCACATCTGCGGCAACCCCAAAGTTTCCGCGAAGAAGAAATCCATAAAAATGCCGTCCTCTGTGTTGTACACGGTTCCGCGCCGGAGCGCCGCGCCAAAGGCAACGGCCCTTTCCCAGGGGCTTGCTTCCGGGGCAATTTCCCCGACGGCTTCGGCAGTTTCCCCGGTCCCGGCGGCCCCGGCGGGAAGGGTCGGTTCGGCTATGGCGTCGTATTGTTCCAGCGTATAACGGGCAAGATCAACGAGAATTTTTTCGTCGGGGGAAAGTTTGAGTATTCTTGCGGCGGAACGCTTTTTTTCAGCCGGGGGAAAGACAGTATCGGAAGCGGTGAGGAACAGGATGAGTTTATCAAGGGCCGCTTTCTTTACCGGTTCAAGGGAACTTGCCAGGGCCTTTTCGTAGAACGAAACAGCCAGGACCCTGTCGTCCCCACGCTCCGCCCTGAGCCCCTCGTAAAAGGCGGCATCGTTCCGGGCTATGCCCATGACCCTCCCTCCCCCGCAGGACGCGAGGTCAAGGAGGGCAAGAACAATCAGGGCCAGGGGGAAAGTACGGCGGCTAATTCTTTGGGGGTATGCGGATAGTGGTCCCGGAGATGATGAGGTCGGGATTACGGATATTGTTGAACCGCGCGATACGGGGATAAAGCCAGGGGTTGCGATAGAAAGCCTCCGAAATGTCCCAGAGCGTGTCGCCCCAGCGTATTCTGTATACCGCCCCTTCCCGTGGTATGGTCTGGGGAACCGCATAGGAAGAAACCGGCGCGGGCGGGCGGGTTCTGCTCCTTCCCGCCTGGGCCGTGCTTTGAGAGGGCGCTTCTATAACCGGCGCGCTCACGGGAGGCGTGCGGGGCGGGGGCTGCTGTACCGCCTGGCTTCCGCCCGGCTGACTGCCGCCCGCCTGGTCTCCGCTGTCCGCCGGGGCTTCCGTGGCGGGGGGCGCGGCGGGCGTCTTGCCGCCGGTCTTGCCCTTGAGGAGGAAGTACCACGCCGCCGCTCCGAGAAGAAGGAGCAGCAGCAGTACCACAAGAACAAGCACCCAGAGGGAACCCTTTTTGGTTTCTTTTGCGGCCGCTTCCTGGGCCCGTTCATAGAGACCCTGGGGAGGCGGCTCATGGGAATCAAGTTCAAAATCAGGAATATCATAATCCCTGGCGGATTCCTCAAGGGATTTGAGGGAAACTACAAGATGCTGGGGTTCTGATCCTGAAGGATCGTCCAGGTCCAGCACATCGGCGCTGAGTTCACCGGCCGCGTTATAAGAAATAATCAACTCTATTGAAGGTTCACCCTTGGGTCTGGACTTGATATTCTCGACTACAAGGCTCCCTATATAAGCCGCGTCGGCCATGGTTTTGAGGGCGCTTTTGTAGAGATCAATCTGTACACTTTTCTGACCGTCATGGACGGTAGTAAGGATGAGCCGTTTTTTAACGGCGGAAGATTCTTCCAGTATGGAGTAGAATTCCCCATTAGCAATCTTAATGCCAATAGTTGCTGCCATTAACGTACTCCTTCGATTTCAATTATCTCTTTACAGTATCGGCCTAAACCCCGAAATTCTCAAGAGGCCGGGAACTGATTGTAAAATATGGTCTTTTCCGGGGCCTCTCTGTGATAATGAAAGTCCGCGGGCGTTGCGTCGGGGGCCGGATACCCCAGGGGAAGCACCGCCACGGGGATTATAGTGCCGGGAATGGCGAATTCCTTTCTGATTTTGACCGGATCGAAGTACATGACCCAGGTAGTGCCGAGGCCGAGATCGCAGGCCTGGAGCATCATCTGGGTGGTAACTATGCTGGCGTCCACAACGCCGGCCTTTTCGCCGTCGTATGTGCGCACCCAGCAGGCCGTGGAATCGTAACAGACAATAAAAGCCGCGGGAGCGCCGAAACGGCCCGATGTACACAGGTCGAGCTTTTTCAGCTCCGCGTCCCGTTCAAGAACCAGGATGCGCTGAGGCTGCTTGTTGGCCGCTGTCGGGGCAATGCGGGCCGCCTCAAGGATGAGCTTGAGTTTGTCCTTTTCGACCGCTTTGTCCAGAAATTTCCGTACCGAATACCGCTCTTTGACAAGTTTGCTGAAGTCCATGAATTTACCTCCATAATATCGTAAAGATAACACTTGAGCATCTATAGAACAATCCCGATAATGGGATGTATGATGGATTTTTTGCCTCTTCTTGCCGCCATAGTCGCCCTTGCCGGAATTGTGCTGCTTGCCATGGTCATACTGGGAAGGAGCAGGACAGGCGGTAAGGGTAAAGATCGTGACACGGTACTCAGGAACGCCAATAAAAAGCTATCCCAAAATCCACGGGACCCCGAAGCCCTCCGGGACCTGGCCGATATGTATTACCAGGACCAGGCCTGGGACAAAGCCTATAAAATGTATGAAACGCTCATCGCTCTTGCCTCAAGTCATCCCGGCGTGGATGAATTCGAGATAAACCTCCGTTACGCCATTTCGGCCCTGCGCCTCAATCTGCTTAACGAGGCGTACAAGGGCTTTGCCGTCGCCCGTTCCCTGAAGCAGGATGACTTCGAGGTAAATTTCAATCTGGGAAAACTTGAATTCCAGAAGAACAATTTTGAAAAAGCCATTCAGTATCTCAATCAGGCCAGGGCGCTTGATCCCGAGCACGCGCCCACCCTCCGCTGCCTCGGACACGCCCTTTTCAAAATAAAAAAATATAAGGAAGCCCTTGCCAATATACGCAAGGCCATTGAACTGGCCCCCGACGACAAGGAATCCCTCTTTACCCTCGCGGAATGTTACTACGAGGTAAACCAGACAGACCAGGCCCTGCGCATCTTCGGCCATCTCAGGCCCGATCCGGCAATGGGCCCCAGCGCCTGTCTTTTTTCGGGAAGCATCAATCTCAAGAACCTCCGCCTTGACAAGGCCATTGAGGATTTTGAGATAGGCCTCAAGCATCAGAATGTCAAAAGTGAAATCAGGCTGGAGCTCAAGTACCGGCTGGCCTCGGCGCTGCTCAAACAGCAGGACATAGGCATGGCCCTGGGCTATCTCAGGGAAATCCAGGATGTCCATCCCAATTACAAGGACGTGCCCCTGCTTATCGCCAAGTACCAGGAACTGAACGCCAACAAAAACATGCAGATATATCTGATGGCCCCTTCGGCGGAGTTCGTGGCCCTGTGCCGGAAAATCGTGCTGAATTATTTCCCCAGGGCCAAGGTCAAGATAACCAATATATCGGTAAACAAGAACGAATGGGCCGATATTCTTGCCGAAGTGGATACGTCCAAGTGGTCCGACCTGGTGATGTTCCGGTTTATACGAAGCCAGGGTTCGGTGGGAGAGCTTATAGTCCGGGATTTCCATTCCCATTTGAAGGATGTCAAGGCGGGCAAGGGCCTGTGTCTTTCGGTGGGGAGCTTTACCGACGAGGCAAAGCGCTACACCGAAGCCCGGCTCATCGACCTTATAGGCAAGGAAAAACTCACCGTCTACCTCAACGCCGTTGACACCAGGGCGGCAAAAGCCGACGGGCCGGTAAAAAAATAAATTCTCCATGGACTATGCGCTTCCCCCAAATTCTTCTATACTGAAATCATGAAACAGCGCGGTTTCCGGTTTATACTCGTGGTTCTGCTTTTTGGATGCGGCCTTTTCCTGCCGCTATGGGGCCAGGCCGGAGACGGGCGTTCCGCCCAAGTGCTTGCGGCGGCCCCGGAGTCTTCCGGCGCTGCGGGCGGGGTTCCGGGCGCGGCGTGGATTATTTCGGTCAAGGGGGATATAAGCCCTTCCCTGGCCGCCTTTGTACGGCGGGAAATAAAAAAGGCCCAGGATGGAGACGCCGGCGCGCTGGTTTTTGAGATAGACACCTTTGGCGGGCGGGTTGACTCGGCCCTTCAAATTACTTCGAATATTCTTTCGGTACGGGACATACCTACTATAGCCTGGATAAACAACAGCGCCGGTTCTATGGGGGTAAGCTGGTCGGCCGGCGCCCTTATTGCCCTGTCCTGCGGGGACATTTATATGTCGCCGGGAACTTCCATAGGCGCCGCCGCGCCGGTAACGGTGAGCCCGTCCGGGGAAACCGAAGCCACCGGGGAAAAAACCGTTGCCGCGGTACGTTCCCAAATGGCCGCCCTTGCCGAGCGGAACGGCCACCCTGTGGGCATAGCCCTTGCCATGGTGGACCTGGATGTGGAGCTATGGGAATGTACGGTGAACGGCAGTTCCCGGGCCCTTACCAGGGAAGACATGGAACGGCTCGAAAGGGATCCCGGTTTTACTGTTGAACGGGGGGCCGTCATCTGTCCCCAGGGGAAACTGCTTTCCCTTACCGCAGGGGAAGCCGCGGCCTACGGGCTTGCAAGCGGTATTGTTGAAAGCCAGGAAGCCCTGTTCCTGGCGGCGGGTCTCTCAGGCGCTCCGGTGCTTCGCGGCCCCGGCGCGGCCGATTCCCTGGTTGCCCTCCTCACCTCGGGCCCGGTGCAGATACTGCTTATCATCGTGGGCCTGGTGATGATATTTCTGGAACTGCAAAGCCCCGGTTTTGGCTTTTTCGGTGTTACCGCCATCATTGCCTTTCTCCTGGTCTTTGGTTCCAATGCCCTTTTGGGAACTGTGGCTTCACTCGAAATGCTTCTTTTCCTGATAGGCCTGGGGCTCCTTGCCGTTGAGATATTCATACTCCCCGGCTTCGGTGTGGTGGGTATTTCGGGCATCCTGCTTATCGGTATTTCGCTGGTTCTTTCCATGCAGGACTTTGTGTTCCCCAGCGCGGACTGGGAGTGGCGGCTTTTGGGGCGGAATATTGTCATTGTCGCCCTGGGCATCTTCGCGGCTATAGCCGGTATCGCGGTCATAATCCTCATGGGGCCCCGTCTGCGCATGTTTGATCCTCTGACCCTCAAGACCAGCATTACCGGAACCGCCGGCGGCAGTGACGACGGGGATGAGTATACCCTGCTTCCCGGAAAAACCGGGCTGGCCGTTACCACCCTCCGTCCCTCGGGCAAGGCCCGTATAGAAGGCAAGGTCTATGATGTTGAAACCGAAGGGTATTTTGCCGAAAACGGCGCGCCGGTCAGGGTAAGCAAGGTTCTGGGCAGCAGGATCGTGGTAGAAGTAATAGAGTCTTGATGGTATAATACCGCAGATTAAGAGGAGGTCGGGTGATGCCGTATTTAATTGTTCTGGTGGTAGCCGGAGCTTTTGCTTTGGGTTTTGTGCTTTTGTTTTTCCGCTTTTTCGGGTTGTGGTTCCGCGCCCTGCTTTCCGGGGCCTATGTGGGCATGGGCCGGCTGGTCGGTATGTGGCTCCGCCATGTGAATCCCGGCATCATCGTTGATTCCCGGATAATGCTTACCAAGGCGGGCATTGATGTGGCAAGCGATATGCTTGAAACCCACTTTCTGGCCCGGGGCGATGTGATGAAGGTAAGCCGCGCCCTGGTCGCCGCCAACAAGGCCAATATACCGCTTCCCTTCCAGAGGGCCGCCGCCATAGACCTGGCCGGCCGCGATGTGCTTGAGGCGGTGCGGACCAGCGTCAATCCCAAGGTCATTGACTGTCCCGACAGTTCCAAGGGAAAGGTAACTATAGACGCGGTGGCAAAAGACGGTATCCAGCTCTGTGTAAAGGCAAGAGTTACGGTACGGGCCAATATTGAAAGGCTGGTCGGCGGCGCCACCGAAGAAACCATCATCGCCCGTGTAGGCGAAGGTATCGTTACCACCATTGGTTCTTCCGAATCCTATAAGGCGGTGCTTGAAAACCCCGACACCATCTCCAAGCGGGTGCTGGAAAAGGGCCTTGACGCCGGAACGGCCTTTGAGATTCTTTCTATTGATATAGCCGACATTGACGTAGGCGAAAACGTGGGCGCCAAGCTCCAGGCTGACCAGGCCGAAGCCGACAAACGCCGTTTCCAGGCTGAGGCGGAAAAACGCCGCGCCGCGGCCCAGGCCAGGGAACAGGAAATGATAGCCCTGGTTCAGGAAAACCGCGCCAAGGTTGTGCTTGCCGAGGCGGAAATTCCCCTTGCCATAGCCGACGCCTTCAAGAACGGTCATCTGGGTGTCATGGATTACTACCGGCTCAGGAATATCCAGGCCGATACGGATATGCGTTCTTCCATAGGAAATCCGGGGCAGACCAAGTAACGGGGAACGGTCATGGACGACTTGTTTGGCACCCTCATAAAATTTTTTCCCATCATACTCATCGTCCTCGTAAGGATTCTTATATCCGGGAAAAAGGCCCGGCCATCCCGGCCCCCTCCTCCTGAGTCTTTTGAAGAAGACGAAACTGATGACGAAGAAAGTTTTAAGCCTCACTGGGAAGACGACGATGAATTCCGTCCCGTCAAGTCCCCCTTTCCCGCGCCAAACATCAGGCATCTGGCTGAGGAAACCGAAGACAGGCCGCTGTGGGTTCAGAGATCCGGTCAGAGCTCTGTCCCCGGTTCTATTCGGCCCGTTGTTCAAAGCTCTGTCCCCGGCCGTATTGCCTCGGAGTTCCGGGAAACGGCCTATAAAGACCGCCCGGCGCTTTCCCCGATTGAGCCCCTTGCTGAACAGGCCGCGCCTGTCCCGGCGCGGGAGACCGCTCCATCTGAGCCCCTGCCCGGGACCCGTGGCGAAGCGGGGACAGAGCTTTTCCTTGCGCGGCTTGCGCGGTATACCCCCTTGA
>JAISDF010000136.1 GCA_031265025.1 Spirochaetaceae bacterium | reverse complement strand
CTGAAAGGCCGCCGCCGCTCTCCCGGCCGGCCTCTTCGATGCGCTTGACGCTCACCGCCATCCATTTATTCAGCATGGCTTCGATGTCGGGCCGCTTGAAGGGCTTTGTCAGTATGTCGTCAAATCCGGCTTTTTTGCACCGTTCCTGTTCATCGGAAAAGGCGCTGGCGGTAACGGCGATGATGGGAAGCGTAAAACCCCGCTCCCTGAATTTCGCCGTTGCCTCGTAGCCGTTCATCCTGGGCATCTGTATGTCCATAAAAACCAGGGCCACAGGCTCCGCCGCCGCCTTTTCCAGGGCGTCAATGCCGTCGTCGGCAAGGACCGAAGGATAGCCGAGTTTATCCATAATGAGGGAAAAAAGTTTCTGGTTGACCGGATGGTCTTCCACGATAAGGACGGGAAGTTTCTCCGTATCCCCGCCTGACCGAACGGAATCCTCCCTGACCCCGGCTTCAATCTCAGGGACTTCGTTCCCGGCCGGGGCCGGGGCTTCGGCAACGGGTTCCAGGTCTATCGCAAGCTCGGCGCTGACAGTGGTGATGATGCGCAGCAGTTCGCTCCGCTTGACCGGCTTGTTGATATAGCCGTTAAACCACTGGAGCAGGGTCATCTTCGCGTCGGCGCCGAGCATGCCGTGGGGAACCATGAGCACAAGGCCCGCCGCGTTGATTTCCCTGTCGGCGTTGATTTCGGCGGCCAGACGCCAGCCGTCCATGAGGGGCATGACCATGTCGACAAAGCAAAGGGTATAGGGCTTTCCTTCCTTCGCGGCGCGGCGCATCAGGGCAAGGGCTTCTTCGCCGGAAGACGCCCTGTCCACGGAAACAAAGCCCAGGTCCCGCAGATAGGTTTCCGTTACTTTGGCCGCCGCCGCGTGATCGTCGACCACGAGAATCCTCCTGCCCACGCCGGCGGGAAGGGCCAGGGGCGTCTTTGTCTGGCCGGAACGTTCAAGAGGTATGGTGAACCGGAACACGGAACCGCCCCCGTCATTGGGCACCATTTCGAGCGTTCCCTTCATGAGTTCCACAAGATTGCGGGAAATTGAAAGGCCGAGGCCGGTTCCGCCGAAGCGCCGGGGATGGGAAGGATCGCCCTGGAAAAAATTGCTGAAAAGCTGTTTCCGGTTTTCCTCGGGGACGCCTATGCCCGTATCGGCCACGGCAACGCGCACCGCCTCTTTGCCGTCCTGTCCGGCAAGCCGGGCCGAAATGATGACGCTCCCTTCCCTGGTGAATTTTACCGCGTTCTTTACCAGGTTGATTACTATCTGCCTGAATTTGTTCGGGTCGCCCTTGATCAGTATGGACGTTTCGGGGGGAAGATCCTCGATGATTTCCAGGCCCTTTTTATGGGCCTCCATGGCGATCATCTCCACGGCCTGTTCAATGGTTTCGGCCAGATCAAAGTCGATGCGCTCAAGCTCCATCTTGCCCGCTTCAATTTTGGAATAATCGAGAATATCGTTTATAAGTGAAAGGAGCACCTCGGCGGAAAATTTTACCTGCCGCGAATACTCAGTCTGTTCCCGGTCAAGGCTGGTGTCCTGGAGCAGCTCGGTCATGCCGATGATGGTCTGTATGGGGGTTCTGATTTCGTGGCTCATGTTGGCGAGAAAGCGGCCCTTTGCCTCGACGGCTTCTTCGGCGTTTGCCTTGCTTTCCCTGAGCCTGCGCTCATGCTGTCTTTCCTTGGTTTCTTCCCGTATGATGATGCCGATAAAGGGCCCCTCTACGCCTTCGGGGACGCCGGGAATGGCGCTGATAATCCAGGTTATGATTCTCAGCCAGTGGCTGTCCCCCCTGTAGTCGTCAAGAAGATATTCTTCTTCCGCCCAGTTAAGCGTCCCGTCCCTCAGTTCCAGAACCACCGCTGAAAATTCCGGCACATTGCGCCGGGCAAGCATGTCCTGAAAAGGCTCCCTGGCAAAACCGAGGGGAGATCCCCAGATGCTGTGGTACAGGCGGTGGAATTCCCCGTTGGCCTTGATGATGTGGCCCTCTATATCGGAGAGGGCCATGGGAAACCGCGCTTCCCGGAAAAAACGGTAATAGGGGTTGGACGCGGGCCTTGCGTTTTCCGGCATGGTTAAAAATTCACCCTGAGTATTTCCATGGTTTTTTTAAGGAGATCGTCGGGCTTGAGGGGCTTTACCATGTAGCTTTTTATGCCCATTTGGAAAGCCTTTATCACCGTGTCCCGCTGGGTTACCGCCGACAGCACTATGACCGGCCGGTCAAAGCCCCTGTTGCGGAGGGAGGTGAGCACCTCAAAACCGTCGGTGCGGGGCATCATGAGATCAAGAAACACCAGGTCGAAGGTCTCGTTCCGCTGGGCCGAAAGGAATTCCGAACCGTCCGAAAAGGTCGAAACGCGGGTTCCCACTTTCTGAAAGGTGTTTTTGATAAGCTCCTGTATGACAAAGTCGTCGTCCACGGCGGCTATTTTAAGATTCTTCGCCACGTCCTTTACATCCTCAAGGCTCATGTGGCGGCTCTTTTTCTCGGCGTCAAAGCGGAGCTGCATTGATTCGGGCTGGCCGGTCTGGGCCGCGGAAAGCACCCTGTCGCCTATGATTTCGGCCTTCTTTTCGCCGAACTCCATGGTGCCGTCCAGCTCGGAAAGCAGCCCGTCCAGGGCGTACTGGAGATTGCTTACCACCTCGATGCCCTCGTAGTCCTTCTGGCCGGCGATGAATTTCTTGAAAAATTCATCCCTGGTAAGAACCCGCACATTGCGGAGCTTTGCCCTGGACGACTGGAGCACCGTATCCAGCAGCTTGCTGAGATTCGGGGCGTCGGTAAAGGTAAAGGCTATGTCGCTTAACATGACAATGATCTTGGGAACCCGTATCTCGTAGAGTTCTATAAGTTCTATTATTTTGAAGCGCAGAAGATCAAGTTTGTCCCGGTTAAGGCCCTGGGCTATTTCAACAAAAATAATATCGTCGTTGACATGGGCTTCTATGATTGAAGGGGTCTCGTCCACCTCAAAGGGAACGCCCAACAGTTCGGTGAGGGTGGCAAAGAGCGTGTCGATTTTTATGGGTTTGGTGAACACTTTTTTTACATTGTACGGGACCAGCTCGATGATCTCCTTCTGGTCAATGCGCTGGGCCAGGATGATGACCGGTATCTTCGCCGTGCCGGGATTTTTCTTTTTTTCTTTGAGAACGTCAAAAACGGTCTGGCGTTCCTTGCTGAGGTGGTAATCCATGACTATCAGGTCGGGAACCAGGTTTCTGATTTTGGCGATACCGTCCAGTCCGCTGATGGCTACGCTCGCGTCAATGCCGTTGCCGGCCAGTTTGGTACGCAGGTATTCACGAAACAGGGGCGACTCATCAATTACCAGTACATGCTTCATGTAAGAATCCTCTGAGTCATTTTACGGGACTTGGCGCCGATAGGCAAGGGGGCCCAAAATCCGGCGTCCTGCCGGATTTTGGGCTTGGAGTTTTTGCGGAGCAAAAACTCCACCTCTCCGCCGGGGGCGGAGAGCTTTGGTTACAGCGGCATCCCTGCCGCCCTCCGTGGCGGATTTTGGCATTGGAGTTTGCGCTCCGCGCAAACTCCACCTCTCCGCCGGGGGCGGAGAGCCTTGGTTACAGCGCCATCCATGCAAGAACCCGCTTGCGCGGGGGAGATCCATGGCGGATTTTGGCATTGGGGTTCTTGCAGGTTGCTGTGTTTACTTTACCACATACCGCATCTTGTCGCCGTGAGCGCCGACAACTTCCTGATTCTTGGGATGAACCATTAAATCCATGCCTTCCAGGGGATACGCGCCCAGAAGGACATCTTCCTCGCCGGGGAGGACCAGCGCTTCGCAGGCGGTCTTCCGGTCTTTCCAGCGGACCTCCACGTATTCGGTTATCCCGCTAGGGACCTTTACTCCCCCGGCAAGGGTGGTCTCATTGGATTCTTCCACCCGCAGGCCCAGCTTTTCGCGGGTTTCCTCGTTAATGACCAGGGTCCATGCCCCGGTATCCACCACGGCGTTGACCGTGAGATGCCTGACCTGGTCCTGGGGCATATACCCTCGATTCGCAACACTCTGATCCTCAATGTTTACCAGGGTAACTTCCGTCCGCACTTCGCCCATATCGCGCTCCTTACTTCAAGTATACCACGAACCATGGACAGCAAACAACAAAAAAGCCCCGCGGGAGTAGTCCCGCGGGGCAGTGTGGCGCAGCGCATATCATGGAATGATAGCCGAAAATATCGGTCCGAACGGCCCTTCGCCTTCTTTGCCGCCTTTTGCGTTCTCGTAGCGGAGGCAGAAGTACACCGTCTTGCCGCTGTCGCCTTCAAAGTCAAAGCGGAACTTCTTCCGGTGGGTAAAGACTGAATG
>JAISDF010000113.1 GCA_031265025.1 Spirochaetaceae bacterium | reverse complement strand
GCGCGTCGTCCCAGTTCCATTCGGTTAATAACATGTTCATTACCTCCGAACTATGTCGTTCCAAAAACTCTTTCAGTATATCATGCTCGCGGCAGTATTTGATCGCCGCCTTCATCGCTTCTTCTTTATCCCCAAGTTCCTTCTCGTATTCCCGCACCCTGGCCACAAACGCGCTGTACCCGTTCAATACCGTACAGCGTTTTACAATCTCTCCGTTCCGCCCCTGGTTGATGTTTATCACCCGGACAGCCAAGTCAAGCGCGGGATGCTCTTTTTCGGACAGTCCCAGAGAAGCGGCGTCGGCAAACGCGTCTGACAGGCGCAACACCTGTTCATCGGGGTAGGGGGCCGTGCCGTTGTACAGTACGAAAAATTCGGGCCGGGGTATCGTGAGCGCCTTGCCTGCGTACAGATTTTTGTCGCCCAGCATCTTTTCATACACCCTGGCTATGTACATGAGAAGCCGCAGGGCCATGTTGGGGTTAATGGTACTCTGGTGTTCAACCAGGAGGACCAGTATATCGCCTACCGTGAAGGACAGGTCATTGACCCGGTCCAGGAAAAGCACGTCTTGCAGGGTGTTAATAGTAACCGGCACGTCGGGGGGCAGGGTAACGCCCGCCAGAGCCTCGTACAACTCCCGCAAGGAAGCGGGGTCGCTAAAGAGAAAGGAAAACACGCTGTCTTTATACTTGGTATTAACGCCCATGCTGTTCCTCCCGCAAACCGGACCGTGGACCGGTGGACCGGTCAAGTATCAGTATACGGCGTTTTGCCGCCGTTTTCAATATATTATTCCGTGTTACCGCTCCGCCCGCGACGGAGAGCAGTGGTTACAGCGCTATACACCCCTTCGGGTCGTTTACGGATCGTTTGCCGGTAGAAACGGATTGAACATTCGGCGGCTGGGCGGCATCCCTGGCGCCTCCCGGCCCCCATGAGCTAAACTTGACCCACAGAATTTGGAGGAATTTAACCACGAACCACACAAACCCCACGAACAGCATAGTGTTATCAGCGAACGTTCGTGAGGTTTGTGCGATACTAAGCTAGTTTTCCGATTCGGCTTTCCGGCGGCATCCCCGGCGCGGGCTTATTGATTTTTTCGGGGATTTACCGTAGTGTGGGCAAAGGCGGTTTGTGCATGGCGCTTACTCTTTTTAACACTCTCGGGCGCAGACTTGAGCCTTTCCGGGCGCTGAAGGCGGGCGAGGTCGGTTTTTATGGCTGCGGTCCCACGGTATACAACTACGCCCATATCGGGAATCTCAGGGCCTATGTTACCCACGATCTCCTGGTAAAAACCCTCAAATACCTCGGTTACGGCGTGAAGCATGTGATGAACATTACCGACGTGGGCCACCTGTCGGGCGACGATGATTCCGGGGACGACAAAATGGTAAAAAGCGCCGCTACGCGGGGCAAGAGCGTCCTTGAAATCGCCGAATTCTACACAAAGGCGTTTTTCGACGATCTGGACCTGATGCGTATAGCGAGGGCCGATGTGATTCCCCGGGCCACGGAGCATATTCCCGACATGATAGAACTCATAGGGCGTATCGAAAAGGCCGGTTTTACCTATGAGTCCGGGGGCAACCTGTATTTTGATATTTCGCGCTTTCCCAACTATGGGGAACTTGCCCTTTTGCGGCTTGACGAGCTCAAGGCGGGGGCCCGCACCGGCGTTGACGAAAACAAGCGCAATCCCCAGGATTTTGTGCTCTGGTTCACCAGGAGCAAGTTTGAAAATCAGGCACTGACCTGGGACAGTCCCTGGGGCAGGGGGTATCCGGGCTGGCATATTGAATGTTCGGCCATGAGCATCAAATACCTGGGCGAACAGTTCGATATTCACGCCGGAGGCATAGACCATGTGCCTATTCATCATACCAACGAAATAGCCCAGAGCGAGGCGGCCACGGGCAGGCATCCCTGGGTGCGCTACTGGGTTCACAACGAATTCCTGGTTCTGGACAAGGGAAAGATGTCCAAATCCTCGGGGAGTTTCCTCACCCTCAGGAGTCTTATTGACCAGGGTTACAATGCCCTGGATTACCGTTATTTTCTCCTGGGGGGCCATTACCGGAGCCAGCTTCAGTTCTCCTTTGAAGCCCTGGACGGGGCCCGGAACGCCCGGCGTTCCCTTCTGGAGCGCGTCAAGGCCCTTTCCGACCAGGCCGGGGCCATTCCCGGCGCGTATCTGCCCGCTTCACCTGAGGCTTGCCCGGCCGCTTCGCCTGACGCCGGGGCCATTCCCGGAACCGGGGTGGTAATCGGGGAGGAGGCGCGGAAGGCGCTGGACAATTTCAGGGCGGCTCTGGAAGACGATCTTTCTTCGCCCAGGGCCCTGGCCGAGCTCTGGTCCCTGGTGAGAAACCCCCGGATCAGGGCCGAGGAAGCCCTTGCCGCGGCCTTTGTCATGGACAGCGTATTCAGCCTGGACCTCTGGAAGGCGGCGCTGGAGCGCAGGGAAGCAAGCACCGAAAGCGGGGAAAGCGTCAGGGAGATAGAAGCCCTGGTGGCCGAAAGAGCCGGGGCCAAAAAGACAAGGGATTTTGATGCCGCCGACCGTATCAGGGACGAACTGAAAAAACGGGGCATAGCGCTGGAAGACGGCCCCGGAGGAACCACATGGAAGCGGATCTAGCGCCGCGCGGCCCCGGGCCGGGTTTTCCCTGTCCGGCCCGGATACCGGGCCTGTTAGTGTAACATTTGAGGGATCACTTTGTTTTCAGAACAGAACAAAAAGTTTAATATAGGGGAATTTAACCGCCTTTATGAGACGGTTTTTCCTATTTTGTTCCGTGTGGCGTACCGTATCGCGGGCAGCGAAGAGGCCGCGGAGGACCTGTGTCAGGAGGCGTTTTTCAGAATCCACGAAAAAAACATGGTCTTCCCCAGCCCTGATGACGCGAAGTACTGGCTTATCAGGGTAGTCAAAAACGCCGCCCTTAATTACGCCAAGCGGAAGGAACGGGAGCGCCGGGCCTATCAGAAGGCCTTCAGGGAAGATACCCGCAAGGCCCAGACCGGCGAAGGGGACTATATCCGCGAGGAAACCCGGCTTGAAATGCGGGAAGCGCTGGAAAAGCTCCCTGAAAATCTTAAAACAGTTCTGGTATTGAAAGAATATGCCGAACTGAATTATAAAGAAATCGGGCAGACCCTGGGTATAAGCGAAGGGAATGTCAAAGTCCGGGTCTTCAGGGCCCGGGAGCGGTTGGCCGGTCTAATCGCTAAGGATGGTGGCTATGTGTCCTGATCATGAGGTTCTTTCCGTATACCTTGACGGCGAACTTCCCTCTCCCTGGAAAGAAAAAATGGAGCGGCATCTCTCCGAATGCGCGGCATGCAGGGCCCGTCTCGGCGCTTACAAAGAAGTATCCCGCGCCCTTGACAGCGCCGGAGAGGACGGCGCGTTCGCGGGCAGGCTCGCTTCGGCCCAGGCGCGGGTACAGGCGCGGCTGCGGGAACGCTTCGAAAAAGACACCCGCGCCCCGGAAACCGGGCCGGCATCTTTCCCCGCTTCGGAAGGCCGCCTTTCGGTGTGGAGGCGCAGCCTTTCTATACCCTTCCCTGCCGCTGCCGCTGCCCTGCTCCTCATACTCGCGGCGGCCTTTTTAGCCTCACGTCCCCTCTTTACCCAGCCCCGGCAGGAAACTATAGCGGGAATAGAGTCGGAAGAGGGTATTATTCCCGTGTCGGATATGTCCCGCGCGCTTCAATACCTGGGAGACCAGGATAATGACCGGGACATTGTCATCATACGCCTTCCCGAAAGCCGGAATTTTACCGGTTCGGGCGAACCGACCCTTATCAGGGCCGTAGATTATTCCCGGAGAAACCAGTCCCGATGACAGCCGGCCCGCCCGTCCGCCTGAAATTTATCGCTTCTTTAAGCGCTTTCCTGTTTACGGCGTTCCTCGGCAGGGGACAGCTTTATGCCCAGGACCAGCGCCTTGAGGAATTTTTCCCCGGACTTACCAGGCGGACCATTGTCTTTACCATCAGTCCCGGCATAGAGGAACAAAACCAGGAAGTTGTCTGGAATGAGGCAATCTCCAAAATCACCCTGCCGGGAAGACCCGTTTCAATAAAAATCGTAGGCCGGAACATTGTCGTGGAAGTGCTTTTTACCCCCTATGTGGGCAGACGGGGAGAGAAGCTTCTCACGGCCCAGAGCCAGGTGTGGATAGAGGTTCCCGGCGAGGGTGTCCGTTATCAGACGACCATGCGGACCATGCCCTTTGATTTCAGCGAAAAGATACTGTTCTTTCCCCTGGGTTCGGAACGGAACGGACAGAACGCCCGCATTGTTATTCAGCTTGAATTAACCCCCTATAGGGAAACCGAACCCCAGGGTGGACAGGCCGGAGACGAGGGGCTCCCCGCGTCAAGAAGGCCGCAGGACGAAGCCGGTCAATGAAGGCCGCCCTTTACCCGCTCCTTATTCTGGCCGTATTCCCGGCGTTTTCGGGCTGTGAAAAAAAGGACCCCCGCATACTTTCCCTTGACCCCCGCATCGGCACGATGGGGGAAATACTCACCATACACGGAGAAAATTTCGGCGATGAGCGGGACGAATCCTTTGTGTCCATAGGCGGCGTTCCTCCCACCGCTTCTTCTTATATTGAATGGAATGACCGGCGCATCGCGCTCAGGGTTCCCGAATTCGGCGAGGCCGGGCTTGTGTATGTTCATGCCGGGAACAAAAAGAGCAACGCGGCCCTGTTCTCGAACCGGGCGAATATACCCCTGCCGGCACGGGGCGGGGAAACGGGAACTACGCCCCGGATAAGTTCCATAGAACCCGCCTCAGGCGCGGTAGGCGCCCTGGTTACGATTACCGGGAGGAATTTCGGCTCGTCAAGGGAGGGAAGTACCGTAACTTTTAGCTGGGACGCCGAGCTTACCCCGGCGGCCCAGGCGGACACGGAGCGGCCCGTATGGGTGGCTGTCCCGGACAGCGATTTCGGCTATGAGTCATGGAATGACCGGGAAATCAAGGTGCGGGTTCCCGACGGCGCGGTGAGCGGCCTTGTGGAGGTGAGAACGCTCAGGGGTAACAGCCAGGGCGCGTACTTTGACGTGAACGGCAGGCCGGGAACCAAGGTGTTCAAGGACAAGCGGAGTTACGCCATTTCGTATTCGGTGGATATACGGGTCAGGGACGCGGCCAGTCCCAACAGCCTCTACATCTGGATGCCCGTTCCTTCGGTATCGGCTTCCCAAAGGGACGCCCGGCTCCTCTCAAGAAGCGCCGACCCGTTTATTGAGCGTTATCAGGGTTCGGCCCTGTACCGGCTCAACAATCTCAGAGGCGGCGAAAACCAGCGCATCACCCTTTCTTACCTTGTTGACGTATACGGCGTGGAAACCGAACTGCGTCCCCAGCTCATACGCCAGAGCCAGGGATCGGTGTTCCAGGCGGCCTATACCATACCGACCCTGCTCCTGCCGGTCAATGACCAGCGCGTCAGGGATCTGTGCGCCGCGATCACCGGCCGTGAGCAGAACGCCTACCTCAAGGCGGAACGTATCTACCAGTGGCTTATCACCGAAGGGGGCATACAGGGCGCTCCCCTTACAGGCGGCGTCATTGAGGCCCTGGAAAGCAAAAAGGCCGATCCCTATGCCGCGGCGCTGCTCTTTTGTTCCCTGGCGCGGGCGTCGGGAATTCCCGCCATTCCGGTATCCGGGGTGCTGGTGGACCGGTCGCGGGGGCTCAGACGCCACTACTGGGCGGAATTTTGGGTGGAAGGGTTTGGCTGGATTCCCTGCGACCCGGCCCTTGGTTCGGGGGCCCTCGCCGAAGTCCTTGCCCCAAGACCCGACAGGGCCGCCTACTACTTCGGCAGCCTTGACAGCCAGCGCATAAGTTTTTCCCGTGGCGAGGCCCTGCTTTCCCAGATGGACAGCAGGGGGCGCGTCGCGGTCAGAGAACGGGATTACGCCCTTCAAACTGTCTGGGAAGAAGCGGCCGGAGGGCTTGAGTCCTATTCATCCCTGTGGAGTGATATTATACTGACAGGGGTTTACGCATACTGACGGAGGAATCATGGTTACGGTTATTTCCCTTGGCGGTTCCATAGTCGCCCCGGACAAAGTCGACGAGGATTTTCTTAAAGGTTTTCTTGCCCTTACAAAGGCCCTGCTTAAAGAAGACGAAAAGCGGCGCTTTATCTTTGTAACAGGCGGCGGCGGCCCGGCCAGAACCTGGCAGAACGCGTACCGTACTATTTCGGGCAGCGTCAGTAATGAAGAGGCAGACTGGATAGGCGTCATGGCCACAAGGCTCAACGCCCAGCTTATCAAGGCGCTCCTGGGAGAGTACTGCACCCAGGATGTGGTAATCGACCCCACCCAGGTAGGCCCCTTTGTGGGACGGGTACTGGTAGCCGCCGGCTGGAAACCCGGCTTTTCCTCGGATTATGACGCCGTGCTCCTTGCCGAGCGCTTCCAGGCCGACAGGGTTATAAACCTTTCAAATATTGAACAAGTCTACACCGACGACCCCAGAAAGAACCCGGAAGCCAAACCCATAGACCGCATATCCTGGACGGATTTTATCCGCCTCATCGGTGACGAATGGGTTCCGGGAAAAAACGTTCCCTTTGACCCCGTGGCCTCAAAACACGCCGCCAAAATCGGCGTTACGGTAATCTGCGCCGCCGGCCGCGACCTTGCAAACCTGAGAAAGCTGCTGTCGGGATCGGCCTTTATTGGGACGACCATAGGATGAAAAGCAGGCGGAGGACAACGCCGCCTGGGGTATTTTATGCCGGAAGTTTACAGCCCGTGAAAGCGCTTGTTTGCTGCCTCGCGGCCTTTTTTGTCTGTTATGCGGCATACGCCCAGAACGGCGCGGAGGAGGAGCTTCCCGATGTGGCGAACCTCCTTGCCGGTTTTCTGGAAAACGATATCGAACTCAGGGAGCTTGCGATAAAAGCGCGGCAGGCGGAGCTTGGCCGCAGGCAGGCAGGCATAGAAAACGGTTTTGACCTTACCCTTTCCACCGGAACCATGAGCTTTTACTCCGAAAACGGAGAAGCCGCGTTCAGCGTAACGCCCGGCGCGGAGCTTTCTTTTCCGCGGTTTAACTCCACCACGCTCGGTGTCAGCGTTCCCATGACAATGAACTCAGGCGGAAACAGCGGCGCGGGCGAAAACAATCCTGTTGTGGAAAACGCCCGGCTTACGCTTTCCACGGCACTGATAAGCCCGGCGGGAAAGCAGCGTACCGTAACGCTGCTCCGTTCGGACAGGGCGCTTCTTGAGGCCCGGCGCGCCCTGGCCCGGCGGGGGCGGACGGCGGAAAGGGAATTTTACGAACGGCTGCGTTCACTGTACGAAAGCACCGTTCAAGTTCTGACCTTGGAGAACACGGCCTACACCAAAGAAATTGATATGGCCCTTGTGCGCTCTCAGGGCTACGCGCCGTCTTCCGTACAGTACCGTACCGTGGAACTGGAAGCCGCCGACGCGCACCGGACCGCCCAGGAGCAGCGGCGCAGACTGCGGCGCGACATAAGCCTTTTTGCCCGGGACTGCGGACTCAGCGCCCTCGCCGGCCTGCCGCAGCGTATACCGCAGACAGACCTTGAGGCCGCGCCGGAATTCGGGGGCGAGGGCGACAGGGAACGCTTTACCGAAATTGAAGCCGCCCAATGGGCGCGGTATATAGGAGATCTTTCGCGTAACGCCGAAGGACAGGTAGAACTGAGCGCCCAGGGCGGACTTACCGCCAACAACACCCATGTTGACGGCAGCATGAGCGCCGACGCCGGCCTTACCCTGAGCTGGCGGGGCGTAAGCCTTTCAGCGGGGACGGAGCTTCCCCTAAACGGCGGGCGGAGCGCGGCCTTTACCCTGTCGTTTGGCCTTAACACCGGGCGGCAGCGTCTTGGAGCGCTGAGCGGGGAAGGAAAGGCCCTGGCCGCCGAGTCTGAGGCGCTCGCGCTGAGAAGGGCCGAACGGAGCTGGGATGATACGGTTGATTCGGTACGTACTGAAAGGGCCGATCTGATGTGGGAACGGAGGCGCCTTGCCGAACAGTACGAGCTGTACCGTGAACTTGCCCGGGACACCACAATCCAGTACCAAAGCGGCGTAGTAACGGAAAGCGAATACCGCAAGGCAATAACGAACGAACAACGCGCCCACTATCAGATACTGGCGGCGGATGTACAGAACCTGATACACCTTATCGACGCGGCCCTGTATGTTGTGGAGGAATAAATAAATGAAACGCGGCGGAAAAAAGTTACCTGCGCTTATCATTGCGGCACTGATCGTCCTCCTTGGCGTACCGGCGGGTTCTATCGCATACCGGCGTTTTTTTACCGGCGCGGGTGCACAGAATACAAGCTACCGTGTCCGAGGCGAAACGTACACCAACATCATTGAAATAGCCGGCGTCATATCGGCGGCGCAGGAACAAAATTTGCAGGCCGCGGGCGACGGTATTGTAACCTCGGTCTATGTAAAAGAAGGCGACAGGGTAACAAAAGGCCAGTTCATCCTCCAGTTGGATGACAGCGAACAGCGCTACAATCTGGAACGCCACGATTTTGATATGGCGCAAAAGCGCGTAAACAGCTCGCCAAGAGAAATCCAACTGATGACGCTTCAGCGCGAAGTGCTTGAACAGCGCATAAAAGACCGGCGTATAATCGCGAACTTTACCGGCATCATCGCCCAATTTTCCATAGCCGTAGGTGACGTAATGGAAGCGAAAGACAGCGCCGGCGTGATTATTGACCGCGGCTACCTGAAGGCGACGGTGGAAGTTGCGGAAACAGACGCCCCCAAACTCCGTCCCGGTCAAAAAGTTACGTTCAAATTCCCCGCCCTTGACGGAGCGGACACGGTTATAGAAGGCTATGTCCACTCATTCCCCGCCGTCGCCACAAAATCCGCCAGGGGCGCGTCTGTGGTAAAGGCCGAGATACGCATAGATGAGCCGCCTGACCTTATCCTGCCCAATTATTCATTCACCGGCGAAATTGAGATAAGCCCGCCTGTAACCATGCTTCTTGTTGAGCGTTCCGCCATAGGCTACGAAGGCCCCGCCGAAAACGCGGCGCCTCGCGGAACTGATCCCCCGGCGCTTGACAACGGAGAGGCGACGCGGCCGGGCGGCGGGCGGGCCTATGCCGAAAAGGTACTCCCCGGCGGCGGCGTGGAGCGCGTTTTTGTGCAGGTTGAACCTTATGGCGAGGAGTTTGTCAGAATCAAAAGCGGGCTTGCCGCGGGCGACGAGCTAAAGGCCCAGGAAAGCGCGGCCCTCTCAGGCCGGAGCCAGCGGAACGACGATAGGCAAAACCGGCAGCGAGGCGCGCAGCCTGTCATGCCGATGATGGGCGGCAGATTAAGGTAGGGTCTCTTGGACAATATCATCGTACTGGAAAATGTTACCAAAACCTACGGCATGAAAGACGGCGCGGTGCGGGCGCTGTCAGGCGTTTCACTGACTATACAACAGGGCGAGTACGTGTCGATTATGGGGCCCTCTGGTTCCGGTAAATCAACGTGTATGAACATCATAGGCTGCCTCGACAGGCCTTCAGGCGGCCTGGTACTGATTAACGGGTGCAATACGGCGGATATGAGCGAGCGGGAACTGGCCGCACTGCGCAGCCGGACGGTGGGTTTTGTCTTTCAGCAGTACCATCTCCTGCCGTCCATGACCGTGCTGGAAAACCTGATGCTGCCGCTGCGTTATCAGGGTATGGAGAAACGCAGCCGGAAAAAGACCGCCCTTGATATACTGGAACGGGTGTCGCTTACAGACAGGGCCCGTCATTTGCCTTCCGAGCTTTCCGGCGGGCAGAAGCAGCGTGCCGCGATTGCGCGGGCGGTGGTTACGCGCCCCAAGATTGTGCTGGCTGATGAGCCAACCGGGGCGCTTGACAGCGAAACAGGCGGCCTGGTACTCGCTCTCTTTGCCGACATCAACAGGCAGGGGACTACGGTCATCATCGTAACACATGACGGGCATGTAGCCGCTGAGGCGCGGCGGCTGGTGCGCATACTCGACGGCAGGATAGCCGGGGACAGCCATGTTTGAGGATCTTGTATTCGCTTTTAAAATGTTCCGGCGCAACAAAACGCGCACTATACTTTCCCTGCTCGGCGTAATCATAGGCGTGGCGTCGGTCATCATCATCGGCACCTTAGGCGAAAGCGCAACCGGCAATGTAAAAAAAACGTTTGAGACTTCAAATTTGAATATGATACAGGTAGACAGCGGCTTTATGCGGCGCGCGCGGGAAAACAATATCAGGCTTGACGAACCGTTTCGCAAAGAAGTATTCAACCGTATCCCGGGTATCAAAAAAATCTGGTTCAAAAATTCCCTTTCGGCGATGCTGACAAAAGGAGAATTGGCTTTTTCAGGCAACCTAAGCGCGGTGGAGTATGGCTTTATGGAAATGACCGGTCTCGCGCTGGGGAAGGGCCGGTATTTCAGCGTTTCGGATGCTGTTGAAGGGACGCAAACTATCATCCTGGGAAGCGAAGCGGCAAAAGCCCTCTTTCCCGGCGGCGGCGAAATTGGAGAGCGGGTGCTGGTACAGACCAGCGACACACTCTTCGGCTTTACGGTGATCGGCGTACTCAGCGGCGCCGCCGGTGGATTTGAGTCGCCTGAATGGAACCTGTACATTCCACGCGGCTTTTATACAAAAAAAATCGAACCGTCTCCGGACGCCGCCCAGGCAGTGGTCGAAGCGGAAAACCCCCATCAGGTTACGCGCATCTCAGACGCCCTGCGTTCCTACGCGGAAGAAAAAACCGGCGAACCATACGCGCTGTCCGTAAATTCCATGCAGGCCATGCTGGAACAGTTCGATAAAGTAACCGGCACGATGAGCCTCCTCTTGTCAGGCATAGCCGCCATATCGCTTTTGGTCGGCGGCATAGGCATTATGAACATCATGATTGTTACCGTAACCGAACGCCGGCGCGAGATTGGCATACGCAAGGCCATAGGCGCGTCCCCCGCCGTTATACGCACCCAGTTCCTGGTAGAATCCGCCGCCATCACCGTACTGGGGGGACTTTTGGGCATAGCGTTCGGCATTGCCATAGGCGCCGCAATTGTTACCGCCCTGGGATGGACCTTCGCGATAGCCTGGCCTGCCTGCGCGGCGGCCTCCCTGTCCTCCGCCCTTGTCGGCATATTTTTCGGCTTCTATCCCGCCTCCCGCGCCGCGAAACTGGACCCCGTAGAAGCCCTCGCCGCCGAGTAGCGCGACGACAATGCGACAGGGTCAAAAGGCCGTATGGAAACGCGCCCCCTTCCGGTACTCTTT
>JAISDF010000231.1 GCA_031265025.1 Spirochaetaceae bacterium | reverse complement strand
ATACCCACGACTTTAGAACAACGGGAACAAAAACAGTAACAATTACCGCCGGCGGCAATCCAACGCCATCCGCTTCTGTTACGGTTACGGTAAAGGACTTTTCCCTGTTGGGTAGTTTATCGATAAGCGGCAAAGCCGTTAGTGATTATAACTTGTACCTTACTCCGGCCTTTAGTCCCACAACAACAAGCTATACCCTCATACAAGGGAGTAGCCATGCTATGTCCAATTTTACCATTACCATTAACGCGGCGGCGGCGGAAAGCGGCCACGCTGCCGTAAGCGGCGCGGGTAGTAATTGGAATAATGGAAGCGGTATACGTCAGATAACAGTAACTCCCGACGCGGGATACGGCGCGGCGCGGACCTATACCATTAATGGCTTGTGATTATGATTCCGGCAAAAAAGAAACGGATGAGCTTGTTCCAAAACCCGGTTGGTTTTGGAACAAGCTCTTGGAAAAACCGGTCAAAGCCCGGTTTTTCCACTAATTTCAAGGTAGCTGTTCCAAAAACTGAAGTTTTGGAACAGCCTCGGATAAAAACCATAAGCAAGGCGGCCCTGGGCCTTACGCTGCTTCTTTTGGCATCCGGAGTCTTCGGGCAGGAGAGCTACCGTGTGGACGAAAGCGGAAAGATTACCCAGGCTTTAAGCTGGACCAGGACCAACGCCTATTTTTTTGAAATTGAAATTGAACAGCAGCTTGACGGCGTCTGGACCGCCGTAACGCGGGAGAGGACCGAGGACATAACTATCGAAGTATCCCTTGCCCCGGGGATGTACCGTTACCGGGTCCACTCCTACAATGTGCTGGGCCGCGTCTCCGCCAGTTCGGACTGGACCGGGTTCCGCATATACCCGGCAACAGCGCCGGTGGTAGAGAGTTTTACGCCACAGGCTTTTTATGTTGACGGCGCGCGGGGGGAATGTATCATTACCCTGACAGGCCGGGACCTTTCGCCTGAGGCCGTTGTGGTCCTGGTAAAAAAAGAAAAAGGCCCCGGAAAAACAGTAGAGAGCCTTGCGGTACAGGGCGCTTCTGACGAAAGGAGCCTTTTGCTTAGCTTTTCCGCCGCCGATCTTGAGATTGGCGCTTACGATCTGGTGATTACCAATCCCGGAGGACTTTCCTCGGCGGTGGAAGGATTTTCAGTGAGGTTTAAGAAGAAAAGCGACCTTAACCTTTCGGCGGGTTACGCGCCGCTTTTGCCCCTTGGGGGAACGCTTTTTACAGACGGCTATACCAAAAACTTTTACCCCTTGGGCTTCTACGGGCGCGTAAGCGTCATACCCTTTAAGCGGCTCTGGGGCAGCCTGGGCGTGGAACTGAGCCCCCAATGGGCCGATCTAAAGACCGGCGTACAGGACGGGACCCTTAAAGGGCAGCTTGCCCTGGTCAACCTGAACGCGGTTTACGAAAAATGGTTTTACGATTACACCCTGGCGTTTAACATCCGCGTTGGAGCCGGGGGGCTCCTTTACACCATGAAATTCCCCTATTCTGATACTGAAACGAGTCTTAATGTTTCGCTTGACGCGGGAGTATCGGCCAAGTGGTATCTGTGGCGGGAACTTTTCATAGAAGCCGGCCTCATCTATGTCCGGTTTTTTTCAGGAACGGGCTCAAGTTCCGGCTTTGCTTCATTCAGCCTTGGCGGCGGCTGGAGACTGTAAGGGCAGGCCTACCCCCGGCACAGGGCCAGGGCCAGCCTTTCAACCTGGTCAAAATATTCGGGGGTTAGATACCGTTCCGTGTCCGCGGGGCTGTTGATGCGACGCCACACAGGGGGGAAAAAAGAGAGGTCCGATTTTTTTTCATCCTGCCGGTGGACAAGGTAGTCAAGCAGTTCGGGCCTGCGCCGGAGCGCCCGGGCCAGGGTTGTGGCTTCGGAGGCGGGGAGGCAGGTGATGGTCTGGGCGGCTATGCCCGCGCGGAGAAAACCGGGATCGTCGGAAAAGGGCGTAGGCGCGAGAAGTATTCTGTCAAGAAAAAGATCCCTCACCGTTTTCAGGACCCGTTCCCGCACCCCGGCAAGGGCCCGTCTCATCCTGTCCGAGCCGCCGCCTTCCTTTTCCTTGAGAAGCTGGCCGGCGGTGGTCGAAACAATAAGGGTGTCTCCGGTGCCGCAGCAGTCGAAGATAAAAAAATCCGACCCGGCAAAACCTTTTTCTTTAAGGAAGCGGGCAAGGGCAAAGGAGCCCTGGTCCTCAAGGCTGCCCCCTCCCGGCACTTCCTCATGATCGGTAAATATAATGAGCCAGTTTTTTTCTCCTTCCCGTAACAGTTTTTTCGCCGCCTCAATCAGTATGAGCACCGCCGCGCTGTTGTCATTCGCGCCGGGGCTCCCTTCGCTGCGGTCGTAATGGGCCACCAGTACGGTTTGGGGAAGACGGCTTCCAAACCCCGCCGGGCTTTTCTTTCCGGCTTCCGCCGGGTCTTTTTTTCCCCGCTCAGGATTCTGTTCCGGGTGTATAAAAAAATGCCGGCTCTTTTCAAGGCTTAACGCGCGGTGGGGCAGGGCCGCTTCTTTGAGGAGTGAGGCGAGTACGGCAAAGCGGGAGGCCTGGGGATCGGTAAATTCCCCGAAACGCGGAAAAATTCCGCCTGTCAAATTTTGCTCCTGAATATCTTGTTGAAGAAAATCGAAAGATAATCCCAGGGCCCCGAAGGTTTTCTGCCGAAGCGTGTGTTGAATTCCGCCACCGCGTCGGACAGGGAATAGCTTGGGCCGTATTTCTTTTTCAGCAGGTCCCAGTACTGTACGATCCAGAGGTAAAGATCGCCCTCGGTCGCGCCGGGAAACAGATGCCTGATTTTTTCATCCTTGACGATTTCGATTATGGGCCGGTACACATTGTAATACCAGGAAACCAGGGCGTCCTGAAACGGTATGGCGTCCAGCACTTTCTCGTTGAGGTAGTATTTGTGAACCAGTATGTGTTCGTATATCAGATCGTAGGAACCGGGGGAGGAAAAATCAAGGTCGTCGCATCCTGAGAGTTTTCCGAAATTCGTTTTTTCGTAGAAAAGTTTTTTCTCGTACGCGAGGACGGCTTTTTTAAGGTCCCCGGTGGTCATTGACGGGTCTATGGGGATTTCGCTCGAAAGGCTTGTAACTTCTGCGTCAATGTCAACGCAGCCCTGGCTGCGGGCGACCGATACCCGGTGGTTTCCGTCCCTGACAAAATAGACGCCCCCTATCTCATAAAGCTGTATGGGAGGAAGTATCACATCATTGAGGCGGGCCCTGTCCACCTTTTCCCAGCGCATCCTCAGGTGTTCGTATCTCGGCAGAAAATACTTGTTAAAGTCCCTGTAGCGGCCCTCGCTTCCCACTATCAAATCAAGGGGCACCGCCTGCATGCCCCTGTAGGTTTCGCTTTTCGGCTTGAGTATTTTTTTGACATCCTCAAGGGAAAGAAGGCTGTCCCTGCTGGTATGAAAAAGATGCTGGAGCCTTGAGAGAAGGGCCCTGCCTCTGGCCCGGGAAAAATCTTCCGCCGCCTGCATGGATTCAAAATCTTTCATCGCCTGTCCTTGAGTTCAATGACATAATGGCCAAAGGCGTTTATCACCCTGGTTTTGTAATGCCTGCTGTCCCGTACGGAATTCAGGTCATACAGGTGCACATGGCCGTGTACGAGATACGCGGGCTTGAAAACCTCTATAAACCAGCGGAAGGCCTTAAAGCCCCGGTGGCAGGGGTCGTTAAGATCGTGGATGCCCCGGGGAGGAGCGTGGGTAAGGAGTATATCCACAAAACGGCCGCGGAATACGCGGTTAAAGATCAGTTTCGGGATGAGGGCGAGTATCCTGAGGTACATTTCAAAATCGGTAAACTGGTTGTCGCCCCGGTTATACCGCATGGAACCGCCCAGGCCCGCCACAAGGAGTCCTCCCTCGCGGGTTATTCTGGATTCGGCGTGGGTCGCCCCTGAGCCCCGGTAAACATCGGCCCTGAACGGTTCGACGTCCATAACTTTCCGGTACAGGGGCATGGCTTCAAGATTGTGATTGCCGAATACAAAGAGCAGGGGCTTGTTCAGCGAGGATACGATAAAATCAAGATAATCCATGGGAAGGTCCCCCGCGCCAAGTACCAGGTCTATGTCCGCGAAGCGTTCTTTTATGGACGCGGTATATACCAGCGGATCAATCTGATCCGAGACGCAGAGTATTTTCATCCCCGCTTCTTGTTCCCGCCGCCGTAATCAATCTTTTGCAGCAGTTCCTGGAGCTGTTCCTTGTTGAAAAGTTCCACCGGCCGGGAGTCGGCGAATTCCATGGCGGAACGCAGAAAGCCCGAACTGGTTATGGCCATGGCCCTGGACATGTTCTGGTTTTTCATGTCGTCAAGGAGGGTTCTGATTTTGCCCTCGTCAACCATGTCCGGGACGCGGAAAAAGCGTATGAGCCTCGGCGCCTTGCGTATGTTCCGCCATTTCGCCGAATCGTTTTCCACGGCGATTATGTCCCCGCCGGAAGGGGTGGCTTTTTCATCCTGAACCGTAAAGGCCAGCGCCTGGGCCGCTATGGCTTTGCACAGCTCAAGGAATTCCCCGCTTCCGGCGGTGAGGTAATCCTTCATCCTGTCGTCGGCCCGGTATTCCTGGTACTGGGAAAGTTTTGCCCCCACGTCGCGGAAGTTCTGTTTCCGGGCGTAGATTTTGTCCCACTGGACTATGGCCTTGTCCAGTTCCCTGGTTTTCTCATAACACATGGCGAGGAAGTAGCGGGCGTAGAGGGCTTCGGCGCTGCCTTCGTCGGTAACGGCCCTGACCGCCCGGTCAAGTTCGGGTATGGCCTTGTCAACGGCGTTGAGGGACATATAACAGCCGCCCCGTTCAACCAGGGCCTTGACCTTGAAGGCGGCGTCCCGCTGGGCCTTCTCGAAGGAAGCAAGGGCGCCGTGATAATCCTTGCTGTCTTTCTGTATCTTGCCCAGGTAAAAGTAGGCCTGGGCGTTGTCGCTCTGGTATTTTATGGCTGTCTCAAGTTCCGCCCTGGCGTCGGGGCTTTTTTTATCTCTGTACAGCATGACGCCGAGTTCGTAGTGTACCTTGCCGTCCCTGGGATTTAGTTCGCCCGCCTTGCGGAGGTATTTTTCGGCCATATCGTTGCGGTTTCTTTCGGCGAAAAGCCGGCCCGCCCAGTAGTAGTATTCACCCTTGACCGGTTCCATTTTGATAAGCAGAAGGTATTCCTTAAGGGCCTCTTCAAGCTGGCCGAATTTATAGTAAAGCTGGGCTGTCTGCCTGCGGAATTCAAGTTCGGGAATGACGCCCCTGACGCCTATCTGGTTGACTGCCTTGAATTCCAAAAGGGCAAGCTCGGCCTTGCTTTCCGCCAGGTAGGCTTTGCCCAGAAAATAGTGGATCTCGGCGTTGCGCTGGTCCCTGGCAAGCAGGGCCTTCGCGGCTTTTATGGCGCTCTGGGTTTTCCCCTTTTTGAGGAGCTTTTCAAGCGTTTCGAGCCGCTGGGGCGCGGCTATGGACTTGATCAGAATCATGGCTAAAAAGCCTATACCGACGACGAGGATGATAATAAGCGCTAATACTAAGTTCATGGCATATTCCGTTTCGCTATGATATAGTGTATTATAGATAAAGTAGAGGGTGGGGTAAAGATGAGAAAAATAGCCTTTTTTGGGCTGGGCCTGTTTTTTTTCCTGATAATGGAACTTTTCCCGCAAAATTCCTTTTCCAGGGGGGAAGAATTTTTTCTTGCCGACCTGCCGGGGGAAGCCCTGCCCTTCCTTGAGGCCGCCGTGGCCGAGGATCCCGCCAATGTCAGGGCCGCCCTGTACCTGGGCACGGCCTATATGCAGCTTGGCCGGAACGACGAGGCCATAACGGCGTTCAGGAGGATACTGCCCAGGGCGGGAAACCAGAGCGCCCTTGTAGCCTTCAATCTGGGGAATGTGTATTTTGTCAAAGGGGAAAGCGTTTTTGCCGAACAGTTCTACACCCAGGCTGTCCAGGCGGACCCATCCTATGCCCCGGCCTGGCTTAACCGCGCCAACGCCCGCATAAAAAACGGCGGTCTTGCCGACGCGGTTTCTGATTACGAACATTACCTTGTTTTGGAACCGCTGTCTCCGAAACGCGCTTCCATAGAAAGCCTGGTGCGGTTTATCCGTGATGAATTCCGTACCGCCGAGGAAAGACGGCTCGCGGCCGAACAGGAGGCCGCGGCGGTGGCCGAGCGCAGACGGCTGCTGCTTGAGGAAGTGTCAGCCTCGCTGCAGGCCGCGGCTGAGGAAACACGGGGCCTTTCGGCGGGAAGCGAGAGCGTGCTGGACTACGAAGGCGCGTTTGAACTGGAATAGGATACGGACAACAGGGGGCATTTTTGATG
This sequence comes from Spirochaetaceae bacterium, assembly GCA_031265025.1. Classification (GTDB taxonomy): domain Bacteria; phylum Spirochaetota; class Spirochaetia; order Treponematales; family Breznakiellaceae; genus JAIRTD01. Next base: position 5,290 of record JAISDF010000231.1, on the reverse strand, counting down.
GACAGAAAGAAATTGTTTATCCTCATTGGCGCGGGCGCGGCGGTACTTGTTCTTGCCGTTGTCTGTATGCTGTTTTTTTTCAGGGCCGGATCCGGGGAAAATGACGGGGGCCGGGCCAATATCCTTGCCCTGGCCGGGGAATATATAGCCCAGGGAGAATACCAGCGGGCGCTGGATCTTCTTGACGGGCTTCTTATAGCCGACGCCAATGACGGTGAAGCCAGGGAACTCCGGGACAGGGCCATAGCCGCCGGCCGGGAGGCTGCCGCCGCGGTGGACGCCGGCAAAGGCGGGGACGCTTCGCTTGCCGCCGCCGCCGAGGCGTTTAAGGACGCCGTATCCCGGCTCCCCTCGGGCGGAGGAGCGGACGCGGCCGAGGCCGCCAGGGCGGCTGAGGCGGCCAGGGCGGCTGAGGCGGCCAGGGCGTCCGCCGAGGCCGAGCGCAGGGCCGCCCAGGAAGCGCAGGCCGAGCGCCGCCGCGCCGAAGAGGCCGAGCTTGCCAGGAAATCCCAGGAAGTGCAGGCCCAAATGCGGGCGGTCAACGATCTTGTTTCCCAGGGCAGGGCCGCCCTTGAACGGAACAACTACCCGGCCGCTTCCGAGGCGTTTAAGGAAGCCCTCGCGAGGCTTCCGCCGGGGGAGAGCCATTTTGCCGCCCAGAAATACGCGGAAATAGGCGACGCCTACTATGAAGGCTATGCCCGCGCTCCCGATGCCCCCGGAAGCGGAGATCTTCTTAACGAATCCATTTCCCACGCCAGGCAGGCTGTCCAGAGGGACCCCGGCGAGGCTCTTCCCCATTATACCCTGGGAAAAATAAACCGGGATTTACAGCAGTGGGATAACGCCTCCGCTGAATTCAGGGAGGCTGTGCGGCTGGACCCGAATAACTATATGTATTCCTTTGACCTTGGACGGGCGTATTTTAACTCCCGTAAATTCGCCGATGCCAGGCAGACCTTCGAGACCGCCGTCCATCTCAGGCGGGATTTTGAACCGGCCTGGTATAATCTTGGCGGAACCCTCAGGGCGCTGGGACGCCAGGATGATGCCCTTAACGCCTACAGGCAGGCGGTGGCGATAAAAGCCGATTATTCGGTTGCCTGGAGGGAAATAGGCCGCATACTCTACGCGAAAGACGACTTTTCCGGTTCCATCGCCGCCTTTACCAGTGCCCTGCGGTATACGCCCGGCGACCTTGCCTCGTTACGCGAAATAGGGGCGGCCCAGAGCGCCGCCGGCGATTACCGGGGAGCGGAGAGTTCCTTTACCAGGGCCCTTGAAGCCGCGCCGGATGACGGTCAGACCAATTACAATATGGCGGTGGTTAAAATCGCCCTGGACAAAAAGGGCGAGGCCCTGGGCTATGCCCGAAAGGCATTCGACGCCTCTCCTTCCAACGCGGTATTCGCCTATACCCTCGGCCTTGCCTTTGAGGGGACCGGCGACAACAACGGCGCCATAACGAGCTATACCAGGGCCGCCGCCCTTGACAAGAGCTATCTCCGTCCCCGTATCAACCTTGGCCGCCTGTATCTGGAAAACGGTTTTCCCGATCAGGCCCTGGCCTTTCTCAGCGAGGCCTACGGCGTTGACGCTTCGGCCTTTGAGGTAAACAACAACCTCGGCGCTGTCTATGCCCATAAAGAGGACTGGGAGCGGAGCGTTCTGCATTATGAGAAAGCCCTGTCAACGGAACCCAATAACGCCACCGTCAGGGTGAACCTTGCCAGGGCCTATGTAGGCGCCGGGAATCTCGGCGCGGCAAGGGACGCGTATCTGGCCGCCCTGAGGACAGACAGAGATAACTGGGACGCCATCATGGAACTGGGCAAAACCTGCGCGAGCCTTCAGGACGGGGAACAGGCAAAACGCTATCTCCAGGACCTTTTGAACCGGAATCCCAACTATCCGCGCAGAGAGGAGGCGGAACGCATACTGGGAGGGCTGTAATGTCAGGGCCCAAAAGAATACAGAACTGGATTTTTCTCCTTATCCTGTTCGTTCTTTTTATCCTGGTATGCAGGATTTTCGCGCCCTTCTTCTCGGTGTTCCTCTGGTCCACCCTGTTCTACATATTGCTAAAACCCCTGCATAACCGCATGGTAAAAAATCTCGGTACGGTAAAACTCAGGGACAAGGCGCTCAGGGTTTTCTGGGCGGCCTTTCTTGCGCTGGGCACCGTAACGCTGATTCTCATCCCCCTTGCCTTTATGGGTCTTCAGTTTTTCAATCAGATACGGGAAATGCTCACTTCCCTCCGCGACCTGTTCAGGGAAAGTCCCGATGCCCTCAGGCAGAGCCTTGAGGATTTTGCCTCGGTGGTCCGTACTGTTTCCGGCGGGCGGCTGACCCTTGACGCCGCTTCTATCCAGGGCGAGATTATTTCTTCCCTTTCCGGAAGCATACAAAAGATTCTGTCTTCGGGCACCGTCGCCTTCCGCGCTATGGGACAGTTTTCCCTCAGCCTCGCCTTCATGGTTTTTTGCCTCTTTTTCTTTTTCCTTGACGGTTCCTATCTGGGGCATCTGGTGCTCCGCGCCATTCCCATACGGAGCGACTATCTGGATCAGCTTGTCGTAAAATTCAAGGAAATGGCCCACAGCCTTTTTTTCGGCTACTTCATTGTCGCCGCCATACAGGCGGCCACGGCCTTTGGTATCTTTCTGATCTTCCGCGTTAAAGGCGCCCCGGTGTTCAGCGTGCTTACCCTGATCTGCGCCTTTATTCCCATGCTGGGCGCCGGCGCGGTCTGGATACCGTTAGGTGTAGTGCGTATCGTCTCGGGGGACCTCATAGGCGGCCTTGTTTTTATGGGAATATGCTCCGTAACCGTTTCGCTCATGGATAATATTCTGCGGCCCCTGTTCCTCCATGACCGCATCAAGCTCCATCCCCTGGTGATCTTCTTCTCCATACTGGGCGGTATCATGGCCTTCGGCTTTGACGGGCTCATACTGGGACCTGTGGTGGTGGTGCTTTTTCTTACTGTTCTCGATCTTTTTTTAAGCGAACATAAAATCACGGAGGAATCATGAACGCCATAGTTACCGTGGTGGGTAAAGACAAGGTAGGCATCATCGCCGGGGTAAGCGCCCTCTTCGCGAGCCTCAATATCAACATCATTGATATTACGCAGACCATACTGTCAGGCAACTTTGTCATGATGATGATGGTGGACCTTTCCGGGAGCGGCAAGTCCCTTGCCGGCCTGAAAACCGATATCGCGTCCCTTGGCGAATCAATGGGGGTTTCCATCAATATTATGCACGAGCAGGTGTTCAGCGCCATGCACAGGATTTAGGGGTCCCTATGCTTTTTACGTCCTTTGAGATACAGGAAACCATGGACATGTTTCTCAAGTTCAAACTTGACATCAGGGCCATTACCCTGGGCATCTCGCTCCTTGACTGCGCGTCTCCTTCGGGAAAAGAAACCCGCCGCAAAATACGGGACAAGCTGCTTGCCGTCGCCGGTCCCCTGGTCAGTACCGGAAGGGACATTGAGGCCGAATACGGCATACCCATTATCAACAGGCGGATTTCCCTGACCCCCATAGCCATCGTCGCCGCCGCTTCCGGCGATGAGGACTACACGCCCTACGCGGAAACCATTGACAGTACCGTTGCCGAACTGGGGATAGATTTTGCCGGCGGCTTTTCAGCCCTGGTGCAGAAAGGCTTTACCACCGGGGACAGGAAACTCATTGATTCCATCCCCAGGGCCCTTTCGGTAACAGAGCGGGTCTGTTCTTCGGTCAACGCGGCTTCTACAAAGAGCGGTATCAACATGAACGCCGTGGAGCTTATGGGCAGGATAATCAAAAAGACCGCGGAATACAGCGCCGAAAGGGACGGCATAGGCTGCGCCAAGCTGGTGGTATTCTGCAATGCCCCCGAGGACAATCCCTTTATGGCCGGCGCTTTTCACGGTCCGGGGGAAGGGGAGTCCTGCCTCAACGTGGGGGTGTCGGGCCCCGGCGTTATCAAGGCGGCCCTTGAGCCCCACCGGGGCGAGGGCTTTGACCGTATAGCCGACGTGATCAAGAAAACCGCCTTCAAGATAACCCGCATGGGACAGCTTGTGGGCATGGAAGCGGCCCGCCGCCTGGGCGTGCCCTTCGGCATACTGGATCTTTCCCTTGCCCCGACTCCCGAAATCGGCGATTCCGTGGCCCAAATCCTTGAGGAGATGGGCCTTGAGTCCGCGGGAATACACGGAACCACGGCGGCCCTTGCCCTGCTTACCGACATGGTAAAGAAGGGCGGCGTCATGGCTTCGGCCAGCGTGGGAGGGCTGTCCGGGGCCTTTATACCCGTGTCCGAGGACGCCGGCATGGTCAGGGCCGTCGAAAAGGGAACCATCACGCTGGACAAACTTGAAGCCATGACCAGCGTATGTTCCGTGGGTCTTGACATGATAGCCATTCCCGGCGATACCAGCGCGGCGACCATCTCGGCCATCATCGCCGATGAGATGGCCATAGGCATGGTGAACAACAAGACCACCGCCGTGCGCATAATCCCCGTACCCGGAAAAAAGGCCGGAGACTGGGCCGAGTTCGGCGGCCTTTTGGGAGGCGCCCCGGTCATGGCGGTGCGCAATTCCGGCAGCGACGCCTTTATCAGCCGGGGCGGCAGGATACCCGCGCCCATACACAGCTTCAGGAATTAGCGCGGGGTCTTACGTTTCATAACACGCTCAGTGTTCCGTCCGCAAGGGAGGCGACCCTGTCGGAGAGGTAATACACCGCTTCAAGGTTATGCGAAATAAAAAGCAGGGCGACTCCCAGTCTTTCACGCAGATCGCTGAAAAGGTTCAGTATCTGCGCGCCTGCCGAAACGTCAAGGGAACTTACCGCCTCGTCGGCTATGATAAGGCGGGGGCGGAAAACAAGGGCGCAGCCTATGCACACCCGCTGCTTCTGTCCGCTTGAAAGTTCGGCGGCCCTGCGTTTCTTTACCGAGCTGTCAAGCCCTACAAGGTCGAGGATTTCATCGGTCCGCCTGCCCCGTTCGGCTTTATCCCGCACGCCGCTTATCTTGAGCGCTTCCCCAAGGAGCCAGCCTGCGGGCATGACAGGATTGAGGGCGGCGCCGGGGTTCTGAAACACTCCCTGAACCTTTGCCGCGAGGAGCTTCCTCTGTCCCGCCCGGAACGGAGCTATGCCGTCTATAAAAATATCCCCGGTATACTCAAGGAGGCCCAGTACGCATTTTCCGAGGGTGCTCTTTCCCGTTCCCGATTCTCCCACAAGGCCGAAAATTTCTCCTTCCTCTATTTCGAAGTT
>JAISDF010000230.1 GCA_031265025.1 Spirochaetaceae bacterium | reverse complement strand
TTTTTGCGGAACAGCGGCGCAGGAAAAGAAGAACAGCGCCGCTGCCAAAAGAAAAACAGCACATCCCGTCCTGAACGCGCCCTGGCCGAAACCCGGCCTTTTACCCGGTGAAAACATGTACGTATCCATATACTCCTTTATCGTATACAAACATCGCCGCTTGGACAAGGTTGAACCGGCCGCCGAAGGCCCTGTGCAAGGGGGCGGTCCGGCGCTTGCGGATAAGGCTTGCATAGGGTAAGGTATACCCATGCGGAAGGCGATATTCCCGCGTTTTGCGGGTCTTCTCCTGGTATATTCACTAATTCTCACCGTCCTGGTGCTTGTTCAGTTTTCCCGGAGCAGTTCTTTTACCCACAGAATGGGGGACCTTGTGGTACGGGGCTATTACGCGGACAGTTCCGTCCCGCCCGAAACGGAAAACGCCTATGCCCTTGACGGCGGGGCCAGCGTGTTTTTTGGCGGCATAGAATTCAGGGTATCGGGTGATGACGGTCTTGTTATGACCGGAAAGGACGGGGGACCGGTCAAACTGTTCCCTTCCTCCATGCTGCTTGGCGAAGAAACAGTCAGTTTCGCTTTCCCGGAAGAACTGGGCCTGGAATTCGGCATACGCCGTCTTGGGGACGGACAGGAACTCAGAATACAGGGGGAACTTCCCCAGGACATAGACGCTGTTGAAATTCCCTTCAGGCCGCTCAGGTCATCCCGCTCCGGAGACGGGGCCGACGGCCAGTTCGTGATTTCCGCTTCGGGAAACCGCTATACCTTTACCGCTACAGCCCTTGACGAGGCAAGGCGGCGGCTTGTACTTTCACCGGGGCGGCCCGCTGCCCATTACGGACTCATCCCCGAGAAAAAACCCTTTGCCGCCGGTGATTATATACTTTCCGACGCAAGGGACAAACAAAGTTACGACGCCGTTCTCCTCAAGTGGCGCGACCAGGCTTTCTCCCTCTGGAGCCGTACCATAGGCAATAATCCTTCGGAAAAAACCGTGACCGCCTATCTCGGCGAATCCCTCCGCCGGGGGAATTACCGGAACGCCCTGGCGTCCATACCCGCCGTGTTCCTCAGCGGCAGCCAGCGGAGCCACTATTCATCGGCGTACCTCGGAAGGCTCGACCTGGGGCTGAGGTCCATAGCCGCAAGCGACCGGGAATTCCTCAGCAGGGTTTCGCGGCTCATCAGCGAAAAGTCGGCGGACTTTTTGCGGGAAAGCCATTTTGTGTATAACATTTCGGTACGGGGAGCGGAGAGCTTTGCCAATGACGGCATAGAGCTTCTCAAAACCCTGGACGCCCTTGAGGTAGAGAACCTGCCCGGCGTCTTTGAGGGCTGGACCGACTGGCATACCCTGCATCCTGAAAGGGAAAATCCCTTTGACCGCCTCATAGACCAGGCGTGGCTTTTGATATCTGAAACAATACAGAAGTCCCTTGCCGGGGACATGATTCTTGTGGTGCGGGATAATGAGGCGGATACCGAATACAATCTCCGCCTGGGCCGCGCCCTTGCTGCCTATGGCGAGGCGGCGGGCAGGGATGACTGGGCCGCCGTGGGACGTTCAATAGTCATAACAGTGCTTGAACTCTCAGGCGGCCCGCTCTCCGCGCCGGTAAAAATACGCTTCAATCCCGACGGCAGCCTCCAGAACACCGCCGAGAACCGCGTTGACCTGGCGAGCCTCTACGCCATCATGGAAAGCGGCGGCTATACCCCCAGGGCCCTGGCCGTAAGCGCGGGAGGTCCCGGCGTGTGGACCTGGACCGCATCTTCTTCAATCTCATCGCGGAATACCCAGGAAGCCCTTGAGATTGCCGTCTCGTTTCCCGCCGGGGAAACCCATTACATGATCATACGGGGCGTGAGGCCCTTTGCCAAAATACAGCTTTACAACATTGATTACCGGACCGATCCCCAGTTTGAACGCTATGATTCCTCGGGCTGGGCTTATTCGGCGTCGGAACAGACCCTCATCATCAAGATGAAGCACAGGGACCAGGTTGAATATGTAAGAATTTTTTACAGTGTTGCCACCGCTCCCAGTCCGCCTAGTCCGTCAGTTCAGGACCCGCAGCTTCCATAAGCTGGGCCCGTTCTTCCTCATTGTCGGCGATGATGCTGGCGGCAAGGAAACGGGACACGGCGGTCTCGGTGGTGTAGGTTCCCATGGGAACCGCCCCGCCCCGCCACAGTTCCATGGAAGTGCTGTAACGCGAAAAATCAACAGCGCCTTCCTGCTGGGAGGTGCAGTAAAAGCGGGTCTGATGCCGCTTGGCCGCCTGGAAGGTCCGTTTGAGCGAATAGGGGCCTTCGCGGAAACCGGCGGTTCCCGTATCGTACAGTTCAAGAAAGAAATTCCTCACCCCCTTGTCCATAAGGGATACCAGGTAGTCACCGCGCATGCCCGGATAGAGGCGTATAACGCACAATGAATTGGCGGCGTCCTCAAGAAGCTGGGATAGCACATACTGGTCCGCCTCAAGCGGTTCGGCAAGGAGGGAGCTTCCGGTAAAAACCGGCTCCTTCATGTTCCAGTTGCGGAACCCGTCGGCGCCTACGCGTTCAAATTTAAGATTTAAGGGAGAAAGAATTTTTCCGCCGTAGACCACATAGACTCCCCGTGATTTTTCCACCGCGAGATCAACGGCGAGCTTCATGGTTTTTTCGGCCTCGTCAGAGACGCCGGGAGGCCGGGACGAAGCGGCAAGCACTATGGGGGCCCCGGCGTCGGCAAAGAGCCAGTAGAGGAGGGGCGCCGTATAGGGCAGGGTATCGGAGCCGTGGGCGATGACAATGCCGTTGGCGGTTCCCGAATTGAGCCGCCCGGTAATCGCCTCAATGAGGGCGGCCCAGTCCGAGGGCACTATCTCCTCGGAAAGGATGCGGCCTATCTGGATGGAATCAAAACGCACCTTGAACCTGTCGGTCCCGGCGTGACGGGAGAGAAGGTCCTGGAGGGATTTTTCATCGCCGCTCTCAACCGCCCCTTCCTCATTAACAATGCCGGAGATAGCGCCGCCCATGGAAAGCACATACACCAGGGATACCGAAAGCTGCTCCCGCAGCACATCCTTTACCAGGGAAGGTTCGGCAAGGCCGGAACTTTCCTTCATTATTCTGCCGGTAAGAAACTGTATGGGACCGGCGTCGCCCTCGCGTATACGCCTTACTTCCTGGGGATTTTCTTCTATGGCCGCCCTGACCAGGCTTTCCACAGCGCCCCGGTCGGTAAGCTGTTCCCAGCCCCGCTCCCTGACCAGGCACTCAGGGTCCTTGTCCTCTTCCAGAACGGCGGTGATGGCTTGTTTGGCTATGCCCCGGTGAATGCGTTTGCTTTTCAGCATGCAAAGAAGACAGGAAAAACGGGCGGGGCTCAAGGGACTTGCCGCGATGCCCTGCCTGAGCCGCTTAAGTTCTTTCACTATATATGAAGAAAGCCACTGGGCCGCCTCCTGCGCCGGAGCGCCCGAACGCATGAGTTCCTCAAAATAATCGGCCCGGCTCTTTTCGTCGCAGACAAAGGATGCCTGAGAAAGCGACAGGCGGTAATCCCTCATGAAACGTTCCCGCCTCACCGCGGGAAGCTCCACTGAAAAAGCCTCCAGCGCGCTGAGTATTTCCGGGCCGGGAACAAAGGGCTCCATGTTGGGCATCACTTCAAAACGGGGCTTCTCGGCGCTTTTCCGTTTCTGGTAGGACTGGGTGATGTTTCGCGCCTCGTTCCATATACGCGATTCGCCTGAGACTTCTCCTCCGCCTATGAGTATTTCCTCCTGGCGGGAAAGTTCGGCGTTTACCGCCTTATGAACAAAATTGAAGGAATTGAGATTGCGCAGCTTTACAAATTCATGGGGAAGCTCAGGATAGGGCGTTATGGCCACATACGCGTTACAGCGCATCACGCTTTCCAGAGGAGGGGGAACTATTTCAAGATATTGAATGCGGCGTCTGAGATCGCTCAAAAAAACTTCCGCCTCACCGCCTATTTCAAAATCGGAAGCGGTCCTGATTCTGAGGCTGGGAAGACCGGCCGTCGTATAATCCATCCTCGTCCCGTTCCCCGAATGGATAAGCCTCCCCGCGTCTTCCTCTATCCTGATTTCGGTTATGCGCACTCTTTTTTCCCTGCGGTGAAACATGATGTCCAGCTCACCGCCCGATCCCAGGGCAAGGGACAGATGGGAAAGCCCCAGTTCGGGAGGCGTCTGGGGAGGATTAAGATTGCGCTCAAAAGGACACTCGTTCCTGACAGCGCCGCCGAGACTCCGTATCACGGTACAGGCCTTGAACACCGCCTGGGAATCAAGGGAAGGCCGCCCTGACGGGGAGGCGTCAAAAGAAAAAATCCTGTCGCCGGTGAGGAGGAGAATGCGCACTTCCAGGGCAATATGGGACTTGTACACCTTACGGAGCCTCCGGAGCTATCATGGGGTCTACAATGATACGCCTGACGCCGAGGAAGACGCCGTCGGCCAAACGCAACTCAACCAGTTCAAGCCTGCCCCGTATGGTTATGGTATGGTGCTGATAAGGTAAAAACACCGCTTTGGCGTTTTGGTCCAGGTGCCAGTCATGGCCGTATTCGTCACTGATAAGCAGCCCGGAAAAAGGTTCGCTGCCGGTCAATCGTATGATTCCGGTAATCTCGACCAGGGCGCCGGCGGCGGCTTGGTCGTATATATCGCCTTTGAGGGGCTTATCCCCTCTTCCCAGGGAAAAGAGGTTTAAGGGGAGGAGGAGGAGCGCGATACGAAACAGTCTTTTGAAAGCGGCGTTCACCGTTTGTCCCCGCCGGGCCGCGGTCCCGAAGGCCGTCCGAAGCCCCTGGCGCGGTCCCCAAAGCTTATGGGGGCGGGGACCCCGGAAGGAGGGGCGGAGGGGCGTTGAGAAGCCGCCGCGCGGCCTGACGCGACCGAATATACCTGGGCGCTTTCCTCCGCGCCTTTTATGTTTGGATTGGCGTTATAGCTTATAAGGTTCGCGATGGCCGGAGAGACGGAAAAAGGCAGATACTTGATATACCCCGAAGCAGAAGGAGGGCTTCCGCTTGAATATGAATATATCGCCTCGCCGGGATACAGGAGAATGCGCTTGTTGCCAAAAGACCACGGATGAATCGTTGGGGCAATACGTGCCTTATACCCGCCAAGCCCTGTAGTCGCTTTGAGCGCGTTTGCCCTTAGCCAGCCGCCCATAACTTTTTCCCAATCAGTATTGCCCGGCAATGAATTAAAATCAGAAAATCGCTCTCTCGCTGAAGCACTTACCGAGGCATAGCCGCCGCTGGTATGGGCAATAATATCGTAATAAATATCTACATCATTGGACGCGTGTATCCTCAGCCACTGGAAAAAAAGATACACGGTGGCATAATCGGCCAGTACATCGTTATCCCATGAGCCGCCCCAGACAAAGAAGTTATTGCCCCATTCGATACTCTCCCGGGGATCCTCATTGTAGTAGTATATCCTCCCCGCTGTCCTTTCCGAGTTATAATGATTCGTCTCGCCGTCTTTGGCTTTACCGTAGATAAATTCCGCTCCTGTTGAAAGCCCCTCATTAATCCATAGGTCCTTTTCGGTCCTATTCTTAACCGCTGTTTCCGAATAATTAATCAGGTGCTGGAGTTCATGGGCCATGGTTGAAAAAAATTCCCCCGAAGCCGGAACACCGGGATTAATATCCATGAAAAGCATGGCTGTCTCATTGGAATATGGATTGAAGATTGATTTCGCCAACATATGTGTGGAGTCAAAATAGCCCGCCACATAACCGGACTCGCTGTTTGAATATCCGTCTTGTATATCAAGGAGGAGAAAAACGACTTTATCACCGGTATTGTTGGTAAAATACGTTATATCTCCGAAGACATTGGTAATTAAATCATGGATAGTATGGTCATATTCATTCGCGATATTCGCGGGGATACTGCCGGAAGACGCTATATAGTCCGCTACCTTGCTTTCGGTAATATCACCGTATATGATACACTTATTTCCGGTTTTAAGCTCAACCGCGTCTACCTGATAAAAATCATAGTTGGTATTCTGCGCATAAAACCTCCTAAAATCCCTGCCGACGGGAATAGTAACAGATTTCCAGTGGGCATAGTAGGTCATATCCGCAGCGGGCGGTTCCATTATGGTCCCGGCTTTGTATACGGCACCGCTATTTGGCCCGGTACGCCAGCCGCCAAGGACATAGCGGGAACCGGGTTCGCCGTCTTTTCCCATATTCCCCATATCCGGCATGGAAAAAGGCGTACCGGCGAGGATACGCAGCGCTGAAGGCGGCGTTCCGCTGTCAGCGCCGTTTTGATCAAAGGTAATGGTATAATAACGTACATTATCCGTAGGTGCCACGCAGGAAAAAAGAATCAGAGACACAAGCGCTACGCTTAAAAGGTATTTGTTCATAAGTTCCCCTTATTATGATATATAGTATCACACAACAACAAAAAAAACATCCGTAAAATTCCTGAAATCATGGCTGTGGAATATACGCATCATTGCCGCGCCAAGATAAGGCTCTAGCGCGGGCCTGAACGTATGGGTCTCAGTTCGGCTTCACTGACCAGGGAGGGATCGTCAATGCCCAGGGGGAGTTCCCTGCCCTCCTCAGGTTCCACATCTTCTTCCTCAAAAGGCTCG
>JAISDF010000110.1 GCA_031265025.1 Spirochaetaceae bacterium | reverse complement strand
CGGACGGGTGGGGGATAAAATGTTTGATGCGCGGAAAGAAGGAAGGGCGGAGGAAGGACTTTGCCGGCTTCCCGCTGCGGTTGAAGCGTTGCTTGAAGGCGACGATGATCTTATCTCCGGTCTTGCCAACGCCTCGGCGGTGGTGCGCTGGTATCTCGATGATGTAAACTGGGCGGGTTTTTATCTTCTAAAGGGAAGAACCCTCGTCCTTGGACCCTTTCAGGGACTGCCGGCCTGCGGCCGTATTGAGGAAGGAAAGGGCGTCTGCGGCAGGGCTGTTCTTGACAGGAAGCACATCGTGGTTCCCGATGTCCATAACTTTCCCGGCCACATTGCCTGTGATTCGGCTTCCGTTTCCGAAATCGTCGTTCCCCTGTTTAGATCCGGGGAAGTATTCGCCGTTCTTGACGTGGACAGTCCCCGGCCGGGACGTTTTGGGCCTGCCGAAGAGGAAGCCCTGCTGAAGACGGGAGAAAGTATCAGCGCCTGGGCATCCGGCGTTCTTTTTCAGGAGATTGAAACATGAAGACCATCTATCTTGCCGGCGGCTGTTTCTGGGGGGCCGAAAAATACCTTGCGTACATACCCGGCGTGGCAAAGACCGAAGCGGGCTATGCCAACGGCAGAACCGCCAACCCCAGTTATGAGGACGTATGCCGAAAAGACACCGGGCATGCCGAAACCGTTAAGGTTGATTATGACAGCGCCGTTATTTCCCTTTCTTCCCTGCTTGAACTTTTTTATCTCGCCATAGACCCGACCACGCTGAACCGCCAGGGACATGACAATGGAACCCAGTATCGTACGGGAGTGTACTATAGCGCAGGAGAAGACCGTCCTGTCATAGAAGCCTCCCTGGCCGCCCTGCAAAGGGAGTACCGTGACCCTGTTGTTGTGGAAGCGCTGCCTCTTCAAAACTATTATACCGCCGAAGAGTATCACCAAAAATACCTTGACAAGAACCCCGGCGGTTACTGCCACATAGGGAGCCGGACCTTTGCGAAACTTAGGGAGAGACTTGCCTCCGGGGCTGTTTCGGACTAAAAGCCGATGGTGTTTGGAAACCGAAAAGTTATGCGCCATGCTCTCGCCAAAACTGTTACGTTCTTTTGTCCCGGTGGGACACGGGCGGAAACGTCCGGCCGGGACGGAAGCCCGCGCGTATGCCTTTTTCAGGCCTAGCTGCACCCGGTGGTTCCGCCGCAGGTGTCGCACTTCATGCAGGTTCCGTTGCGGACCAGGGTGAAGGAACCGCAGGCGGGGCAGGGGTCTCCTTCATAGCCTTTAACCCGCGCCTGGGCTATCCTGGCGGCCTGTTCCTGGTCTTCCCGTGAAGGGGAACGGAGTTCTGTCTCCGCTTTTTTCTCCCCGGCCCGGGACCCGGCGTTTTCACAGTCGTGGGGCTTGAAGCCGGCGCTGGACTTTCCCCTGGCGCGGGCGTTTTTCTGCGGGGACTCTTCGGATTTGGTTCCGGTGGCAAGGAGGTCTTCGGGCCTTACCTGGCCGAGTTCGGTTCTCTTGAGGTAGCTTATGGCCAGATCCCTGAATATATAATCAATGACGCTGGTGGACATCTTTACATAATCGTGGCCCTGGACCATGCCGTTGGGTTCAAAGCGGCTGAACGTAAAGGCGTCCACGTATTCTTCGAGGGGGACTCCGTACTGGAGACCCAGCGAAACGGCAATGGCAAAGCTGTTGAGGAGGCTCCTGAACGCCGCGCCTTCCTTGTGCATGTCGAGGAAGATTTCGCCTAACGATCCGTCGTCGTATTCGCCGGTGCGTATGAATATCGAGTGGCCGCCTATTTTCGCCTTTTGGGTATACCCGGCGCGTCTGTTTGGCAGGGGGAGCCTTATGCCCCTGAGCTTGTTCTTTCCGGGGGGAAGCTCAAGAGGCTGGGAAGCGGCGTTCATGTCCCGCTGTACCTGGAGTATGGTGTCCGCAAGGGGGTCCATGCCGGGGGCAAAGGACGAGAGGGGCTGGGAGAGTTTTGAACCGTCCCGGTACAGGGCGACCGCCTTGAGAGCGCTCTTCCAGGCCAGCATATAGGCGCCCTTTACATCTTCGTAGGTGGCGCTGTTGGGCATATTGATGGTCTTGGAAATGGCCCCTGAGACAAAGGGCTGTGCCGCCGCCATCATGCCTATATGGGCGGGCCAGGGTATGGAACGCCGGCCGTTTTTTCCTGACGGGGTGGCGGTGTCAAAGACCGGAAGATGTTCGGCCTTGAGGAAGGGGGCGCCTTCGAGCCCCATGGTTCCGCAGGCGTACAGCTCGGCGGCGGCTATGTCATCGCCGCTGTAACCCAGATGCTTGAGGAGGCTGAAACCGGGAAGAGACCAGGTCGCCTCGGGAATACGGAAATGTTTTTCCATAAGGTCCCTGCCCAGTATCCAGGGGCTGAACACTCCCTCAAGGCTCATGGCGTTTTCCAGGGTTGCCTCGACAGCGTCCAGCGCCGCCTTGGTAAAGCCCCTGTCCGCGAGAGATTCAAGGGAAATGCCGGGGGCGTCCTTCAGGGTCTTGCGGCCTGTGGCATAGGCGATGATGCCGGCAATTTCGTCTTCAGAATAACCCAGGGTTTTGAGAGCGGGCGGAACAGACTGGTTGATGATTTTGAAGTAGCCGCCTCCGGCGAGTTTTTTGAATTTGACCAGGGCAAAGTCCGGTTCAACGCCGGTGGTGTCGCAGTCCATGAGAAGCCCTATGGTTCCTGTGGGGGCTATGGCGCTGACCTGCGCGTTTCTGAAACCGCAGGCCATCCCCAGTTCCAGTGCCTCGTCCCAGACCTTCCGGGCGGCGTCAAGAAGAGCGGGCGGACAGTATTCGGGGTCTATGCCCTTGGGCGCGGTATGAAGCCCCTCGTATTCAGTCCCGGCGGCGTGGAAAGCCGCCCGGCGGTGGTTTCGTATAACGGCGAGCATGCTGTCCCTGTTTTCGGCATAACGGACAAAGGGACCCATGGCCCCTGCCATGCGGGCGGACTGGGCATAGGCTTCGCCGGTGAGTATGGACGAAAGGGCGCCTGCCACGGCCCGGCCTTCTTCAGAATCATAGGCAAGGCCCATGACCATAAGCAGGGTGCCAAGATTGGCATAGCCCAGGCCAAGGGTGCGGTATTCATAGGAAAGTTCGGCGATTTTCGGGGCCGGAAACTGGGCCATGACCACTGAAATTTCCAGCACGGTGGTCCAGACCCGGACAGCGTGGCGGTACGCGTCTATATTAAAAACGCCCCGTTCGCGGTCATAAAAGGCGGAGAGATTAACCGAGGCGAGATTACAGGCCGTATCGTCAAGGAACATATATTCGGAACAGGGATTGGAAGCCCGTATCTCGCCGCCCGCCGGACAGGTATGCCAGTCGTTGATGGTGGTGTGGTACTGGAGGCCGGGGTCGGCGCACTGCCAGGCGGAACGGGCGACCTGGTCCCAGAGCGCGCGGGCCTTGACGGTTTTATATTCAGTCCCGTTTATGCGGTCTTTAAGTTTCCAGCCGGTATTGTCAAGCACGGCCTGTATAAATTCATCGGTAACTCTGAGGCTGTTGTTGGAGGACTGGCCCGAGACGGTGTTATACGCTTCGTCATCCCAGGCGGTGGAAAACACCGCGGGGTCAACCGCGTCATCGCCCTGTTCCACGCGGCGGAGAAGCTGGTAGATATAGGCCGGCGGGATACAGTCGCCGAGAGCGTCCCGAAGCGTCTTTGCCAGTTCATGATTCATCCGGGCGTTAAAGCGGTCGGCGTCAGGACCCCTGAACGAGGAAACGGCCCGCTTGATGGCGTCGAGGTTTTTCCGCACAACTTCCGATCCGGTAACCATGGAGGCTACCTTGTGTTCTTCTTCGGCTTTCCAGGCTATGTATTTTTCAACATCAGGATGGTCGGCGTCAAGGGTGACCATCTTGGCCGCCCGCCTGGTAGTTCCCCCGGACTTGATCGCCGAGGCCGAACGGTCCCCGATTTTGAGGAATGAAAGGAGCCCCGATGAAACCCCTCCGCCTGAAAGCCTTTCATTCAGCGCCCTGATGCGGGAAAAATTCGACCCTGTACCTGAACCATATTTGAAGAGCCTGGCCTCACGGGTTACCAGGTCCATGATGCCCCCTTCATTTACAAGATCATCTTCTATAGAAAGAATGAAGCAGGCGTGGGGCTGGGGCCGCTTGTACGACGAATCTGATTTTACCAGTTCGCCCTTGGCGGGGTCAAAATAGTAATGCCCCTGGGCCGGGCCGTCTATGCCGTAGACCGCGTACAGGCCGGTATTAAACCACTGGGGACTGTTGGGGGCGCCCATTTGGTGGGCCAGCATATAGCAGATTTCATCGTAAAAGGCTTTGGCGTCTTCCTCGCCGTCAAAGTAACCGTTCAACCTGCCCCAATCCATCCATGTATAGGCCAAACGGTGAAAAACCTGCCGGGCGTCATGTTCGGCCCCGTCTTCGGGGAGCTTTTCTCCGGGGTCAGCGGGCTTTTTGCCGCCCTTTTCCCCGTTTTTCTTGTCAGCCCCGCCATTTTCTCCTGAACCGGCCCATTCCTTCCAGGCATAGATCCTGTCCGCGGGCACTCCGGCCTTGCGAAAGTACTTTTGGGCCAGAATATCGACAGCTATCTGGCTCCAGAAAGCCGGCGCGACGGCGCTTTCCTCGGAAAATATGACTTTTCCGTCAGGATTGCGGATTTCACTCTTTCGTTTTTCCCAACGTATATCCTTATACGGGCCTTCCCCTTCCCTGGTAAACAGCCGTTCGATTTTCACCTTGACCCCTCCGGTTTTTTATATTTCCCGGACTGAGCTTGCCGGGCAGCGAAAAATTCGTTGTTTGACAAATGTACAACCGGAAATTCCCTGGCAACGCGAAATTGCCAGGGAATCATTCCCCTCCCAGATCACTATACCTGTAGCGGGACACCTACATACCATACACCATATAGAGAGGATACGCAAGGGGAAAAACAAAAAAGTGAACGGTTCAGGTATATTCCGCTTGTCCGGCGGGAAACAGCGGGTTACAATAATTATGGAAACTATTGAAGCGGCGGCACGGGCCGTCTGAGGCGGGTTTTGGGGTGCGTATAGCGTTGATTCATTACCATCTGTACCGGGGCGGGGTAACAAGCGTGCTGAGTCATCAGGCCGCCGCCCTTGAAGAGGCGGGGGATGAGGTTCTGGTCATAAGCGGGGAAGGGGGGGAGGAATTTTCCTTTCCCCGGGTCAATCTGGAAGAACTCCGCTATGACAGCCGCCGCGAACTTTCCGCTCCTTCGGTCGAGGACGCCTCCTTTCTCGCGGAAAAAATACTCCGCGTCATGGAAGCCCATTGGGGATCTCCCGCCGATGTGGTTCATGTACACAATCCCCTTATACAAAAGAATTCCCTGCTTTTGCCGGCCCTGCATTTACTTAACCAACAGGGCATAAAGCTCCTTCTCCAGAACCACGACCTCGCCGAGGATTTCAGGCCCGATGTATATATAGGGCAGGGGGATTATCCCGAGAACTGCCATTACGGGGTGATTAACAGCAGGGACTATTCTTTTCTCCGCCGTGCCGGGCTTTCGTCCGAAGGCCTCCATCTCATACCCAATGAGGTAGTTCCCCTTGAGGTTGAACCGGGATGGGAACGGGACCTGTACCTGTATCCGGTGCGGGCCATAAGGAGAAAGAATCTGGGCGAGGCGCTTTTGCTTTCCTGTTTTATTCCCGAAGGGAGAACCCTTGCCGTTACGCTGCCCCCGACAAGCGGCAAAGATGAAGGAACCTACATTCACTGGAAGACCCTTGCCAAAAGCCTCAATCTGCCGGTGGAATTCGACGCCGGGGTCAACGGCAGTTTTTCGGCCTTGGTGAGCCGTTCCCTTTCTGTCATTACCACTTCGGTCAAGGAAGGCTTCGGGTTTTCTTTTCTCGAACCCTGGACCGCTTTCAGGTCTGTCATGGGAAGGCGTCTTGATTATGTATGCAGGGATTTTGAGACAGCGGGCGTTTCGTTTAATTCCCTGTATGACGCGCTTTCCGTTCCCATGGTGTACCTTCCCGAGCCGGTGCTGAAAAAAAAGATGGAGAAGGCCCTTGAGACCACCTGCCGCTCCTTTTCCCTGGCGGTTCCGCCTTACCTGTCCAAGATGCTCTCCGATGATATTGCCTCAAGGGACAGCTTTGATTTCGGCCGCCTTGACGAGGAACTTCAGACCGGCATTATCCAGACCGCCGCGGCAAACCGTTCCGCGCGGCAGGACCTTATTGACATTAATCCCTTTCTCGCTCAGTTTGCCCACCGGGAAGAAGACGGGGAGCTGATACGGTACAACAGGGAAAAAATTCTTGCGTCCTACGGGCGGGAAAAAATAGTCTCCTCCCTGCGGGAAACCTACCGCAGGGTGATGGAGACCGATGTGGTGCATAAACTTTCGAGAAGCGTGCTGCTCGAACTGTACCTTGATCCCCTCAAACTCTCCCTTATTGGGATAGGCCATGACTAGCGCTGAAAAACAACGCTGCATAGCCCTGATACGGGAACAGTCCCTGCCCCTTGATCCGCTCCCGCCTCCGGCTCTGCCCCCGCGTTTTGCCGGGAGAATTTTTTCAGGCACAGCCGGAAACGCCGCCGTTGCTATGCCGGGCATACGGGCGGTGCTCTTTGATCTATATGGAACGCTTTTTTGTTCGGCCGCCGGGGATATCGGCCTTGAGGATTCAGGCGGAACGGCAAACCGCGGCGGGCCGGGCCGCGGCCTTGACGCCCTGGCCGGGGCATACACGGACTCAAGTTCCGGCGCTGAGCTTGTCTCCTTTTTTCATCAGGCTGTCCGGGAATATCATGCCCAATCAGGGGCGGCGTATCCTGAAATATCCGCCGGGGAAATCTGGGGGAAATTTCCCGGACGGAAAATATCCGGGGAAGAGCTTGCCC
>JAISDF010000022.1 GCA_031265025.1 Spirochaetaceae bacterium | reverse complement strand
CCTTTAAGCCGATAACAATCAAGCCCGAATTAAAGTATGCCTGTTTTGACGGACGCTGGACCTATACCCTGGGCTTTGAATTTGCCGATCTCAGGGAGGCCAGGGCCTTTTCACCGTACATAGGGTTTGCGTATAATTTTTAGCGGTTATACCGCCGGAACAAGGGGTCAGTAATGACTGGAAGCAAAAAGCGCCGTATTCGCGGACAAGGACATATCACCGTTCTTCTCTGCGTTGTGCTGTTTGCTTCCTGCGAAAACCCCATGGTAAATTATATTCTCGGCGAAAGGCTCGACACCTCTCCGGTGGCCCTCTGGAACGGGACCTGGTATTATTCCCTTCAGGAGGCCATTGACGCCGTGCCTCCCGGCCCTCCTCCCGAAGAACTGATTCAAATAAGGCGGGACATTACAAGCGCGTCAACCATGGGGAGCGGCGGCATCGTTCTCGGAGGCAGGAGCATCAGGCTTGAGCCTTATGTCCCGGACCGGCCGAGGATTACCATCAGGCGCTGGTCCTCAGGAGCCCCGGTTTTTTTGGTTGACTCCGGGTCATCGCTTGTCCTTGGAGACGGCATAACCATTAACGGCGCGGAGCGGGTTGCCGTATCGGCCCTTGTAGAGCTGGAGCCGGGCGGGTTCTTTACCATGGAGGGAGGCTCTGTCGTAACCCGTGGCCGGAACAGCAGCGGTCTTGGCGGCGGCGTATATGTCGCACCCGACGGTAATTTTACCATGAAAGACAGCGCCATAGTCAGCGATGCCGATGTATACCTGGCGTATGACACAACGCTGTCGGTCAGCGCAATGATACGTTTTACCGGTGCGCTTACGGCTTTTCCTTCCATAGCATGCATTACCCCAGAGAAGTACGATAACGGACTGGAAGTACTCACCGGGGACATAAGCTATGGGACAACGGAGAATCACAAACACCTTGATGTAACGCCTGAAGAGATGCCGGCGCCGGAGTGGAGCGGGCCTCGCCACTGGAGGGTAAACAGCGCCGGGCATCTTGAGAATGTCATCGCCAGACGTATGATTAACGGCGCATACGAATATTACACGAGCCTGTCCGCCGCGTTCTCCTCCACCCCGGCGCCTTCTTTTCCCACACCAAGGTATATTGAACTTATCTCAAATGTGGACCTCGACGCGGTTACTGTGGTAATGATGGGACAGTACATTGACCTCTCCGTCCCCGCCGGGTCCGCATATACCATTAAACGCGACGCCACCCTTGTTTCTTATCCTCTTATCAGTATACAGCCAAGCGCAAGCCTGACGCTTGGCGCCCCCGCCGGGTCCACCCTGAGTATTGACGGCGGCGCGAAATGGGACGTGAACGGGGACGGCAGCCCGGCAAACGCCGCGGTCAACGTCGATATAGCAACAAGCGCCCCGCTCATAGAGCTTAGCGGGGCAGCTTATGCCTGGGCCGAACTGGTATTGAATGACGGCGTTGTTCTCAAGAACAATGACCGGACAAGTGGAATCGGGTCAAGGAACGGCGGCGCTGTTTTTATTGAGCAGGGCAGCTTTACCATGAACGGGGGAACCATAATACATAACAGATGCGCCGGATCAGGCGGGGGCATCTATTTTGGCCTGAATCTTGCCAATGTTGCCGGCATCCCCCCTCCGCGAAGCATACAGGGCGGCAGCATAAGCGAAAACCACGCGAAAAAAAGCGGCGGCGGTATTTCGCTGGCTTTTCCCCCTTCGATTACCGATGTGGAAGTAAGAATGTCGGGCGGAGAAATCACCGGCAACAGGGCTTCGGAACTGGATCCAGCTGCTTCCACCGGTCTTACCGGTTTTGGCGGCGGCGTCTTTATTCCTGATGTTTTCCTTCTTACCCCGCGGATAAATAAGTTTATTATGTCGGGCGGCAGAATCGGCGGTAACATAAGCGACAGCGGGCAGGGAAACGGCGTGGTGATGGACGGCGCAAATGATCCGACGGAGCTTTTTGAACTGAGCGGGGCCGCGTATATTGATTACAGCGACGATGTTCTTTTACATTATCTTCCCGGGAAAGACTGTTATATAACGCTTAACGGTTCTTTGTCCGCGCCTTCGCTCAAGATACGCCTCAATCTGGACAGCTATGCCCCTCCTGGGAACAGACAGGTCTTGTCCGGAATGATTTCAGAGAACCTGACAAAATTTGAAGTTGACGCGAGCGTCTCCCTCGATGCTAACAGCTCTACCGCCTGGATCACCATGCCGTAAAGCCTCAGGGCACATCCTGCGGGGCGCCCAGGTTTATAAAGAAGAACTGTACACGGCGGTTTCTCTGCGTATCCTGCACATCCGCTCCCTGTCCGCCTGAGCCGAAAGTTGATATGCGGAGGGCGTCAATGCCGAGCTTGACCAGTTCGTTCTTGATGAATTCTGCCCTGGAGCGGGACAGGGGAATAAGTCTTGTTTCTTCTTCTTCCCGGGTGCCCAGTACCGGGTTCGCGTAACCGACAATGAGGAGCGTATAGCCGGGACGCTGCGTGAGGAATTCGGTGATATTATGCAGAACCTGTCTGTTGTGTTCCCCGGCGGCGCTTCCTTCTATCTCTCCGGCAAAGTCAACGGCATAGGGCCGGAAGAATATTTCGGGTATATACAAAAGATTGTTATCGGGAGTCTCTATGAAGTCATCGCCAAACAACTCCTTGGGAGGAGTGAAACCTTCCTCTTGAACAGGTTCCGGTTCCGGCGCTTCTGTGACAGGTTCTTCGGCAGGCGGCTCTACGGATGGAGGCTTAGGTACAAAACTGTAACCAAGAACCAGGCCGGCGCCGAGACCTATGGGCCACCCAAAACGGACATAGGTCTCCGCGTAGAACCGCTTTATGGGGAAACGTATGCCCGCGCTTCCTTCGGCCAGAACAGTATTGGCATGCCGGGCATCCTCAAAGAGCCTCATATAACCGGCGCCCAACTGGGCAAAAATATAGGGCCGGGTAAAAAAATAATAGCGGCCAAAGACCGACACTTCGAGGGCCGATACATCATGAAAATCGGTCCCGTAATTTGCTTTTAAGCCCGCGGCAATTCTGTCGGTAAAGCTGTAATCGGTGATCAGTCCTCCATCAAAGCTCAGGCCCTTCCGTGTATTGGTGGTTACTTCACCCAAAATACCCCTGGAAATGGCTCCCTGTTCCTGACCGGGAAGCGAAAAGACAAAAAAAGCCAGCAGCAGTATGGTCAAGAGCGCCGGTATTCTACGCATACATATATTAAGTATAGGGTAAAAGGGCTATAATGGAAAGGGAGTATTGGGCCTGTTAATCCGTATAATAGAAAGCGCCCTGCCGCTGCGGCTGTCCAGTTCCGCCGCTATGCCCTGTATGGTTCCGCCGCCGTCCGCGCATTCCATGCGGTAGAGTATCTGGGTGCGGGACCGGTCAAGGCAGATTTTTTTGTCCATACCGATAATGCTGCCCCCGGGGCCGGTCATGCCCAGGTCGGTGATATAGCCGGTTCCCTTGGGGAGAACCCGCTCATCGGCGGTCTGCACATGGGTATGGGTACCTGCCAAAAGGCTTACCCTGCCGTCAAGGTAAAAGGCCAGGGCTTCTTTTTCCTGGGCGGCCTCGGCGTGAAAGTCAACCAGTATGAAAGGTTTGCGGCCTTCCGGCTTTGTGCTTTCCGGCTCGCTGTTTGCGGCCTGTTCCGACACAGGGGCAGCCGGAGGGCTGTCCGGGGACGCATCCCGTGCGTCCGGGGACGAATCCCGGACATTCGGGGACGGAAGCGCCGCGCCGAATTCGTCCAGGGCCAGAAGCCTGTCCATGGTCCTGAAAGGGCAGTCGGTATGGGGCATAAATTCCCGGCCCTGAATATTAACCAGTATAAAAACCGCGCCTTGCGCTTCTATTTTTGTCCAGCCCCTGCCGGGATTTCCCTCGGGGTAGTTGGCGGGCCTTACTACCCGCGTTTCGCTTTCCAGAACCGGCCAGAAATCCCGCTTTTCCCAGATATGGTTTCCGCTTGAAACCGCGTCGGCTCCCGCGGCAAGTATGCGCCTCAGTTCCGTTTCGGTCATGCCGAAGCCACCGGCGGCGTTCTCGCCGTTTACCGTTATCAGGGCCGCCTGGTATTCTTCCCTCAAGGCGGGAAGCTGCTTCTCAAGGGCGCTGAGCCCCGGCTCTCCCACCACATCGCCAAGCATGATGACCTTTAAGACTGCCATGAGAGTATTGTAAGGCCCCCCCCTCGACAGCGCAAGGGGGGTTAAGGGAAGGGCCCGGCGCCCGCGTCAAGGCCTATTCGTAAAGTTTTACCTCGCGTACTCCACGATGCGGGTTTCCCTGATGATGGTTACCTTGATGCGTCCCGGATATTTAAGATCATCTTCAATTTTTTTGGCGATCTGCTTGGCAAGGTCTTTGGACTGATCCTCGCTGACCGCTTCGTTGTTGACGATGACACGGAGTTCCCGGCCCGCCTGGATGGCAAAGGCCTTGTCCACGCCGGAAAAATCCTCGGCAATGTTTTCGAGGTTTTCGAGGCGCTTGATGTAGTTGTCCAGGGTTTCGCGGCGGGCGCCGGGGCGGGCCGCGGATATGGCGTCGGCGATCTGGACCAGCACCGCTTCGACACAGGAAGGTTCCATGTCGTTGTGGTGGCTTCCTATGGCATTGATGATGCGGGGGTCTTCGCCCATTTTACGGGCCATGTCCATGCCTATTTCGGCATGGTTGAGATCGGAGTCTGATTCTACGCCCTTGCCTATGTCGTGGAGCAGGGCCCCCCGCTTGGCAAGCTCCCGGTTGGCGCCTATTTCGGCGGCCAAACTGCCGGCTATGACGGCGACTTCTTTTGAATGGTAGAGCACATTCTGACCGTAGCTGGTACGGAAGTAGAGCCGGCCAAGGGCCCGTATGGCGTCCTGGCTTATGTTGTGGATACCCAGGTCAAAGAGGACTTTTTCACCTTCCTCAAAAATCTTTTGGGAAATTTCTTTGGTAACTTTGGCAACAACTTCCTCAATGCGCGCCGGATGAATACGGCCGTCGGTGATGAGCCGCTCCATGGAGATCTTGGCGATTTCCCTGCGCACCGGGTCAAAGCAGGATATGACCACTGCCTCCGGGGTATCGTCGATGATGACATCAACGCCGGTGAGGGTTTCCAGGGTTCGTATGTTCCTGCCTTCCCGGCCTATGATGCGGCCCTTCATCTCGTCGTTGGGAAGGGTATCGGTCGAAACCGACACATCGCCGGTAACTTCCGTGGCTACCCTCTGTATGGTCGTAACAAGAATATCCCGCGCCTTTTTCTCGGCCGCCAGATTGGCTTCCTGTTCAACCTTGTTGATGAGTACCTGGGCATCATGTTTCGCCTCATTTTCCAGATCATGGATTATGAGGGCCTTGGCTTCGTCCTGGCTCAGGCCTGAAATGCGTTCTAATTCAGACCGGTACCGCTCTTCTTCCTGGTCCAGGGCGGCTTCCCGCTCCTTGAGGACCTTTTCAGTATCGAGCAGACCCTGTTCGGTACGTTCGATCTGCTCGGTCTTCTTCTCTATCGCCTCTTCTTTTTGTACAACGCGTCGCTCATACCGTTGCAGCTCCGCCCTGCGCTCCCGAGTTTCCCTCTCTTGCTGGTTTCTGTCCCGAATAACTTGTTCTTTTGCTTCAAGGAGGATTTCCTTCTTCCTTGCTTCCGCTTCTTTTATCGCATCCTGCTTGATGCGTTCGGCGCGTTGTTCCGACGCCGATAGTTGGAATCTGGCATAAAGCCATCTAATCGTCCAGCCTAAGGTTAACCCGGCAAGAGGCAGGATTATGCTTACTATTAATCCCATCGTTTCACCCCTTACCGTACAAATTGCTTTTTCAGAGTATATGAAGCACACCCCCTTGTCAAGGCGGGAACACCTGTGTATAACCATAATTGAAAAAAAATGGCAAAAATGGAGAAAAAACGCTGTCCCTGGTGTCTGGGAGATGACGATTATACCCGTTATCATGATATTGAATGGGGAAAACCGCTCAAAAACAGCCAAAAATTGTTTGAACTTCTCATTCTTGAAGGCGCCCAGGCCGGTTTATCCTGGCTAACTATCTTAAAGCGGCGGGAAGGATACCGCCGGGCCTTTGACGGCTTTGATCCTGAACGTATAGCCCGGTATACCGCAAAGGATGTGACCAGATTACTTACAGACCAGGGGATTGTGAGAAACCG
>JAISDF010000253.1 GCA_031265025.1 Spirochaetaceae bacterium | reverse complement strand
GCGTCTCCGGTAAAGAGGAATTTTCCCGCGCAGTACACCGCCGAGTCCGAGGAATGGCCGGGGACGGAAAGCACGTCAATGGTAAAGGGGCCTATGGCAAGGCGGTCGCCGTCTTTGACCCTGGTGGTCCTGAATCCCCCCGCCATGTGGTTCATGGCGAAAATTTCAACATCGTATATTTTTTTGATGGTCGTAAGCCCGTGGGAATGGCCGCTGTGGTCATGGCTCAGAAGCACCCCTTTAAGTTCATATTCATTGTCTTCTATAAAATCCAGTATCTGGGCGTCCATGACGCCGGGGTCTATGATGAGCGCCTGCCTGGGCGTTTCGTCAGGGGCGTACTCGGCGCCGAGTATATAGCAGTTGCTGAATCCGTAGGGGCAGTAGTGGAAAAACAGTTTCACCTACTCCCCCATATCGAACACGGCCTCGGCAGTGTTCGACGCCTTAAACGAAACCCCTTCCCGCCGGGACTTGATAAAAAAAGTTTTCTTGATGTTGCAGTCTATGAAGTCGGACACCTTTATATTGGCGTTGATGAAACGGCTGTTGTAGAGGTTTGACCTGTTGAATGTCGAATCCCATATTTCGGTTCCGCAGTAATTTACATGAAGAAGTTCCGAATCCTCAAAGGTACAGTTCAGTATGCGCGCTCCGGCGAAGGAGGCAAACTGTATGTCGCATTTGGAAAAGTCGCAGTCCGTAAAAACCGAAAAGTCAAAGAAGCTCATGCGTATCAGGGCATTGGTAAAAAGGCAGCGGGTAAAAGCCGCCCTGACAAAACCGCAGCCGAAAAAGGAACGGCCTGAAAAGTCGGTATCCTCAAAGTGAAGATAGCCCGCGCTGAGGTCCTTGACGATTTTTGACTTGGCTATGATGCCGGTGATACGCCCGGCTTCCCCCTGGGGGTCGGCTGAGTGGACGGCGCAGGTATTGGAGCCGGAGAGCGCCGCCTTGCCGCAGCCGGCGTCGCAGGGCGTTATGGTAAACATGGTTGTATCATACTCTTCCGCCGCTTATTGCGCTACTGTCCCTTACCGGGTATGATGGAGCTATGTGCTGGTACTGCGGGTCGCCGCTTACCGACAGAGAACCGCTGGGCCGTTCCCTCCGCTGCGGGACCTGCGGCCGGGATCTCCGTTGCTGCCGCCACTGCCGCCACTTTATCGAAAACGCCTCTTCCTGCGCCGAGTCCCAGGCCGAAGTCCCCAGAGACAGGGACAGGGGAAATTTCTGCGACTGGTTTTCCCTGGACGCCCGTTTCCGTTCCGCTTCCAAAGGCTCGTCAGGAGCCCTCGCCTCGGAGAAAAACGCCCGGGACGCCTTTAACAGCCTCTTCAAATGAAGCGTTACGCAAACGAAGGCCCGGTGCTTTTTCTTGACTCAGGCATAGGGGGGCTTCCCTATCTGCGGTATTTCAGGGAACGTAATCCCGGCGAGAACCTGGCCTATGTTGCCGACCGCCTGAATTTCCCCTATGGAAGCAAGGACAAGGATACCCTGGTAAAGCTCTTGTCCTCCCTGCTTTCGCGTCTTGTTGCCGCTGTCAGTCCCAAGCTCGTTGTGCTGGCCTGCAATACCGCGTCGGTAAGCGCCCTGGACAGCCTCAGGAAAGAGTTTTCCGGCCTGCCCTTTGTGGGGACTGTTCCGGCGGTAAAGCCCGCCGTGCTCAACAGCCGCATTTCCCTTGCCGGGGTGCTGGGAACGGAACGGACCATAGCCGACGAGTACATACGGTCCCTGGCGGGGAAATTCAACCCGGACTGCCGCGTCATGGGCGTGGCCGCGCCTGAGCTTGTGGAATTTGTCGAACATGCCCTGGACAGCGCGTCAAAGGCCGAAAGACTCAATAGCGTAAGGCCCTATATCGAAAAATTCCGCAGCGCCGGGGCGGACAGCATAGTCCTCGGCTGCACCCATTTTCTTTTTCTCCTTGACGAATTCCGGGAGCTTGCCGGAGATGACATGACAATCTACGATTCCGTTTCGGGCGTGGTAACACGGGCGGAAAGCCTTCTCTCCAGGCAGGGACTGTGGCGCCGGGGCGGGGGAGGGGGACGGCCCCGCTGTTTCCTTACCGGCGGCGGGGAACCGGGCGCCGCCTGGGAAAAACGCGCCGGGGACTTCGGCCTTGAACTGGTCCTTTTTGACAATGCTAAATCGGAGGCCCTATGAGGGGCAGAATCATACAGGCGTCCCGTACTATTTTCACCCTGAAGGATGAAGAAGGAAGGGAATTCGGCTGCCGCATCAAGGGTAAGGTGCTTAAAGGGGTGGAGGGCTTTTACAACCCCCTGGCCCCCGGCGACTGGGTGGAATTTGAACACGACCCCGCGCATGAAGGATCCGCCCTGATCACCGCCCTTGAAACGCGGCGCAACGCCTTCACCAGGCTCAACCAAAAGGGGCTGGGCGTTCACCGGTCCAAGGCAACCCAGCTTCTCGCGGCAAACATGGACCTGGTTGTCTGCGTTACCGCCCCGGCGTCTCCTCCGTTCAGGCCCCGTTTTATAGACCGCCTGCTTGTTCAGGGAGAGGCCGCCGGCATCCCCCTGATCATAGTCTGCAATAAAACGGACCTTTCGGAAGATCCCGACGTGGAGGAGCGCCTGGAAGATTTCGCCCGCATAGGCTACGGGGTGTTCAGGGTTTCGGCAAAGACAGGAGAAGGCATGGACGCTCTCATTGCCGCCCTTGACGGAAAAATCAGCGTGCTGGCCGGCCAGTCCGGGGTGGGAAAATCAAGCCTCCTCAACGCCCTGCTTCCCTTTCCCGTATTGCGGGTCGGGGATGTCAACGCCAAATACGACAGGGGCAACCACATTACCAGCTCCGCCGTGCTCATCGAATTCTCAAGGCCGGAAGGGAAGGGCGCGGTGGTGGATACTCCCGGAGTGAGACGCCTGGTGCCCGATGGCGTTGCCCCCGATCAACTGCTGCGGTATATGAAGGAATTCGCCCCACTTGAAGGAAGATGCAGTTTCGGCCTTTCCTGCTCCCACACCAAAGAGCCGGGCTGTAAAATCATGGAAGCGGTTGCCGCCGGGGTCATCCATGAGGACCGCTATGAAAGTTTTCTCCGTATACGGGAGGAACTTGCGGGCCTTCCCCCGGGGAAAAAGGCATGACCGGAAAGGCCCTGGCCCTTCTTGAATTTGACGCCATACGCATGGCGGCGGCTTCCGAAGCCCTGAGCGAAGAAGCCGCCAACATGATACAGCGCGCCGCGCCCGAAAGCCGCCCCGAAGCCGCGGCGCTCCTCAAAAAGCGGGTCAAGGAATTTCACGTCCTTATAAACGCCGATTCGGGCGAACCCCGGCAGGGCTTTCCGTCCATAGCCTTTCTCTTTCCCAAACTTGAAGTCTCAGGCTCGTGCCTTGAGACCGACGAAGCCTGCGCCCTGGGGCTTTTTGCCGAAAGGGCCGAAGAATTCGGCGCCTGGATACTGAAAAGCGGCGAAACGGACATAGCGGCCCTTGCCAAGGAGCTTCCCGACTGTTCCGCCGTGCCAAAGGCGGTGTTCCGCGTGCTTACCAGGGAAGGCGTCATGCGGGACCTTCCCGCTCTCAGGGAGATACGCCGCCGCATTCAGCATCTTGGCAGGGACCTTGAAGGGCTCACGTCCCGGTATACCCAGGATGAAGAATACCGCCGCATGCTCCGTTCGGCCCTTCCTTCCCAGCGGAACGGCCGCATGGTTCTTTCGGTGAAGGCCAATTTCCGGGGCAGGATCAGAGGCATAGTGCACGAAGTGTCCTCATCGGGCCAGACGGTGTTTATTGAGCCTGAGGAAGTAGTCGAAAAAAACAACGAAATACTTATGGAAGAACGGCGCCTTGACGCCGAGATACGGCGCGTCCTCCTTGAGCTTACCGGGACCATAGCCGCCGCCGCGCCCGATCTCAGGGCCCTGCATGAAAAAACGCTGTATCTTGAAAGTCTCAGGGCCCGTTCCCGTTTCGGCCTTTCGCGGGGCTATCACTATGCCCTTGACTCAGGAAGCGTCATCCTCAAACAGGCCCGGCATCCCCTTCTGGGAAAAGACGCGGTTCCCATTGATTTTTCTATGGAGGACCCGGTACGCGCCGTAATCATCACCGGGCCCAATACAGGGGGCAAAACCGTTGCCCTCAAGACCGTGGGCCTCTTCGCGCTGATGAACCAGGCAGGACTCGCCCTTCCCGCCGCCGAGGGAACGGCCCTGCCTTTTTTTGACGGCGTCTATGCCGACATAGGGGATGAACAGTCCATAAGCCAGTCCCTTTCAACCTTTTCGGCCCACATGACCAATATCGCTTCGATAACGGAAAAAGCCGCCGCCTGTTCCCTGGTTCTTCTTGACGAACTTGGTTCGGGAACCGATCCCGAGGAGGGGAGTGCCATAGCGATGGCCATACTGGACCATCTGCTTGAAAAAGGCGTCCGCGTCCTGGCGACCACCCATCACGGCATACTGAAAAACTACGGGTACAGCCGGGACGGCGTGGAAAACGCCTCGGTGGAATTTGACGGGCTTACCCTTTCCCCCACCTACCGTATCGTTATGGGCGTACCCGGAGAGAGCAGGGCCCTGGACATAGCCCTGAGGAACGGCCTCCCGGAAGGCCTTGTCAACACCGCGCGGACCTATCTTGCCGGGGAACGTTCCGATATTTCGGCCCTCATTACCGGCCTCAGGAACAAGCACCGGGAACTGGACGAGGCCCTCAGGACAGGCCGGGATATGGAGGAAAGGCTTAAAGAAGAAAGGCGTAAGGCCGAACTCAGGGAACTCACGCTCAGGCAGAAGGAACTGGCCCTTAAAAGCGGGAGCCTGGACAGCCTGCGCCGTTTTTTGTCCGAAAGCAGAAAAACCCTTGAAAACCTGGTGAGGGAAGTGAGGGAAGGGGAGCTTACCCGGGAAAAAACCCTTGCCGTCAAGGAATTCCTCTCGGGGCTTGAAGAACAAAGCCTGCTCCGGGAACAGGCTCTCGCGGAGGAAGAAGCCGCCCTGAGGGCCTTCACGGACAGCGGGGAGGCCGGGGATTTTACCCCTGAGGCGGGCATGGAAGTACTGGCCGGGGAAAACAAAAGACAGGGAACCATAGTCAAGGCGGGGAAGAAAGGCTCCTGGATAGTGGAACTGGGTTCGGTCAAAATGAGTTTTGCCCCGGAAGAACTGTTTCCCGTACCCCCTTCACGAAAGGGGCGGAAAGAGCTTAGTATAAGCTCCGACCTTCAAGGCGCGGTACAGGCCCGTATGGAACTCAATCTCCGGGGCATGCGTCTTGAGGAAGCTCTTGAGGCTCTGCGGCATCAGATAGACGCGGCGAGTCTTGCGGGCCTGGGCGAATTTGCCGTTATCCACGGCAAGGGGGACGGCATACTCCAGAAAGGGGTGCACGATTTCCTGAAAAAAGAGGACGCCGTGGCCGATTACTATTTTTCCCGGCCCGAACTTGGCGGCTTTGGCCGTACCGAAGTGGTGTTGAAACGGTAGCGGGCCTTAAATCCTGAGAGAATATACGGTGCGGAGGCGGAAGGTGATAAAGAACATTATATTTGACATGGGGAATGTGCTTGCCGCGTTCGACGCCGCGCTTTTCTGCGCGTCCAGGGCTCCTGATCCCCGTGACGCGGAACTGCTGCGGCGCGCGGTTTTTGCTTCTGTTGAATGGGCGCAGCTTGACCGGGGGGTGATAAGCGAAGAAAAGGCCGCCTCGGCTATGGAAGCGCGGCTTCCCAAGCGGCTGCGCCGCCACGCCGCGTGGCTTGTTGCGCACTGGTATGACCATTTTAAGCCCGACAGGGCGATGGAAAAATTTATCGGCGGCCTTAAAGAAAGCGGCTACGGAATATACCTCCTCTCAAACGCGGGCTTTTCTTTTAATGCTTTCAGGCCCTC
>JAISDF010000220.1 GCA_031265025.1 Spirochaetaceae bacterium | reverse complement strand
TTTTTCAGAACCGCATGTTCGGCGATATTATGATACGGCCCTACGAAAAAATTTCCGCCGGGACCCTTTAGGAGTGTGGAGTGGAGAAGGAAACGGCGCTTATAGAAGCTATACTCTACCTCGAAGCCGATCCTGTTGAAGTGGCGGTGCTTGTCCGCAATTCGGGCCTTTCCCGCGATGTGGTGAACGCGGCTCTGGAAGCGCTGGACGCCCGCTATGCCGGAGCGGATTCGGGGGTGGAACTTTCCCGCATAGGCGGCGGGGTGATGATCGCTCCCAAGCGGGAATACTGGGAAAACCTCAAGGAACGCTACGGCAGGCGGAACGAGAAAACCCTTTCCAGGGCCGCCCTTGAGACCCTCTCCATCATAGCCTATTCCCAGCCCATAACCAGGGGAGAGATAGAGGCCATACGGGGAGTACAGGCGGACAATATGATACGCCTCCTTGTGGAGCGCGAGCTTATAAAGGAAGTTGGCAAAAAGGACGTTCCCGGTAAACCCGTCCAGTTCGGGACTACCAGGGAATTCCTTAAATTTTTCCGGCTGGAAAGCATCGACGATCTTCCCCGGCTCGGAGAAAGCGAGGCCGACAGGTTTGAACTTGACGGAGAAAACTGAAACCCAGGGACCGGGCCGTATACGGCTCCAGGTCTTTCTCGCCCGCGCCGGAGCCGCGTCCCGGCGGGCATCGGAAGAACTCATACTCCAGGGCAGGGTTGCGGTAAACGGCGAGGTAGTCCGCCTCCTGGGTACCAAAGTAGGGGAGGGCGACGAGGTGCGTCTTGACGGCGTCCCCCTTGAGGCGGAAAAGAGGCTTCATTACCTGGCCCTCAATAAGCCTCCCCTGTACATCTGCGCCTCAAGCGACCCTGAGGGAAGGACCCTAGCAAAGTCCCTGCTTCCCCGGGAAATTACCGAGAGGCTGTACAGTATCGGCCGCCTTGACTACCGTTCATCCGGGCTTATACTTTTTACCAATGACGGGGATTTTGCCGGAAGGGTGGGCCATCCTTCCGGGGGCATGGAAAAAGAATACCTTGTTGACGCGTCGGGTCCTGTTCCCGATACGGTGATCGAGGCTTTCAGGCGCGGCGTTGAGATAGAGGGAGAACTGTTCCGCTGCCGGAACATAGAGCGGCTGGGCCGTAAATCCCTGCGCATAGTTCTTGTGGAAGGCAAAAACAGGGAAATACGCAGGGTCTTTTCCCACTTTCACCTTCATCCGGAGCGGCTCCACCGCGTCAGGATAGGCCCGGTGTCCCTTGGCGGCCTTGAAAGCGGAAAAAGCCGTCCGCTGACAGGAGAAGAACTTTCGCTTCTCAATTCCGGCACACATGAGGGGAAATCCCTTGGGGAGTAATTATGGTTATCGCTATTGACGGGCCCGCGGGCTCGGGAAAAAGTACAGCCGCGAAGATGCTGGCCCAGGGCCTGGGTTATACCTATATCAACTCAGGAAGCCTGTACCGGACCCTGACCCTCGGCTGCCTCAGAAACCATATCAGCCCGGTAGATCCCGAAAAAGCCCTTGAATACGCCCAAAACGCCGAAATAAGCTATAAAAACGGGAGAATATACCTTTTTGGGGAAGATGTAAACGACATACTGCATACCGACGAGATTGATACGTGGACAGCCCCGCTTTCGGCCATAGTACCGGTACGGCATGTGGTGAACAGCCACATACGGAAAATAGCCGGAGATCTCGACGTGGTGGCCGAGGGCAGGGACATGACCACCGTTGTTTTCCCCGACGCGAAATTCCGGTTTTTTCTTGACGCGTCGGTAAAGGCCAGGGCAAAGCGGCGCTTTGAGCAGGGGGTTTCAAACCTCAGCCTTGAGGAGATCGAAAAAACCATAGCCCAAAGGGACGAAATCGACCGGAATAAACAAGAGGGGAAACTTGAAATAGCCCCCGGAGTCCTCTATATTGACAGTTCGGACTTGACCTTAAATGAAGTTTATGACAAATTGATACAGACAATACAAGGACAAGGATTGACTATGGAGCAGATGGAAGTGGACCAGGACGAAAAGGTCGCGGACACCAGTACGGCTGATGAGTCCAGGGAGGTAAAATCCCAGGATAATATCCAGACACAGTTACAGGAAGAGTACTTAAAATCCCTTGAACAGTTGGAAGAGGGACAGTTAATCGACGGCTGCGTGATCCAGGTAACCCAGGACCAGGTCTTTATCGATGTCGGCTACAAATCGGAAGGGAAAATTCCCCTTGCTGAATTTTCCGAAGTTCCCGAAATTGGCGATACCGTATCGGTAATTCTCATCGCCAAGGAAAACAAGCACGGCGAGCTTATTGTTTCCAAGCAAAAAGCCGACGTCAAGCTCTTCTGGAAAAACCTCCGCCAGGCCTTTCAGGACCACACGGTAGTGGAGGGGACCATAAGCAAGCTCGTCAAGGGCGGTTATGATGTGGAACTCGGGGCGGGGGTGCACGCCTTCCTTCCCATAAGCCAGTCAGACGCCCAAAAGGTTGACAAGCCCGAAAAACTCCTCGACATGAAAACCAAATTTTATGTTGAACGGCTTTATTCGGACGGCAAGGTCAACATTGTGGTCAACCGCCGCAAGTGGCTTGAGGAAGAAATCGAAGAAAAGCGTTCCGCCTTCTTCAACAATATACAGGTCGGTGATGAAATCTCTGGAGCCGTAAAAAGTTTTACTTCCTTCGGCGCCTTTATAGACCTGGGCGGCTTTGACGGCCTTCTCCATATCAACGATATGAGCTGGGGTCATGTAACCCGGCCCAAGGACTTTGTAAAAAAAGGCCAGGAAATAACGCTCAAGGTGATACGCATAGACCCGGCGGAAAAAAGAATCAACCTTTCGCTCAAGCATTTCACCGATGACCCCTGGGTTCATTTTGAGGATAAATACCATGTCAATGACATCGTCAAGGGCAGGGTAACCAAGCTGACCGATTTCGGCGCTTTTATTGAACTTGAGGAAGGTATAGAAGGCCTTGCCCATATCTCCGAATTCTCCTGGGTAAAAAAAGTCCAGAAGCCCGACGAGATGCTCAAGATAGGCGACGAGGTTGAATGTATGATCCTCGGTTATGATCTCCAGGCGGGAAGGGTGTCTCTCGGCCTCAAACAGGTCAATGCCAATCCCTGGGACGACATAGTCGGGAAATATCCCGCGGGAACCCGCCTTACCCGCAAGATCGTCAAACTTACCAATGCCGGGGCCTTTATAAGCCTTGAAGACGGCATCGACGGTTTCCTCCATGCCGATGATATTTCGTGGACCAGGAAGATAAAGCATCCGGGCAGCGAGTTTGAAGTCGGCCAGGAAGTCGAAGTCATGGTGGTCAGCGCTGATCCTGAAAACCGCAATATACGCCTGGGCGTCAAACAGCTTTCCGAAGACCCCTGGCAGAGCTTCGCGGCGGCCTACAGGCCGGGCAGCCCCATAGAAGGGGAAGTTTCATCGGTAACTGATTTCGGCATCTTTGTCCGGGTTCCCGGCGGCATAGAGGGTCTTATCCATAAGACCAACCTGGTGGAAAACAGGGACGATAATCCCGATGAGGCGCTTAAAAAGTACAAGGCCGGCGACAAGATCAAGGCCGTGGTTATTGAAATGACGCCGGACAAACAGAAAGCCGCCTTTTCCATACGGGATTATCAGAAGAAGGTACAGCGGGAAGAACTTTCCCGCTATATGGCGGCGGAGGAATCCGACGATTCCACTTTTACCCTGGGAGATTTTTTGAAGTCTAAGGGTAATTCCTAGCAGGGACCGCTTTTATGCTGTCCGTAATCGACGCCAAGAAGTTTAATACTCTCATCGGAATTAATATCCTTATTAATTCCAATTATTCGGATATTCATTCCCTGCTCACCCAGATACTTGAGTCGGCCATGCGGCTCTGCGGGGGAGAGGCTTCAAGCCTTCTCATTGTAAACAAGGAAGAGAAAAAACTTTATTTTGAAACAGCCCTGGGTTCCAAGGGAGCGGAAGTCAAGAAATTTACCGTCAACATGGGGGAGGGGATAGCCGGCTGGGTCGCTTCCCACAATACTTCGATTATTGTGAACGACGTAAAAAACGACACCAGGCATCTCAAAGGTATCTCCACCGAGATAGGCTATCCGTCAAATACCATGCTCGCCGTGCCCATGCGGGTCAAGGATCAGTGCATAGGTGTCATTGAGCTTATCAACAAACGCGGCGGAAAGCTCTTTACCCAGGATGACCTTGAATGGCTTGAAATCTTCGCAAACCAGGCGGCCCTGGCCGTGCAGAACGCCCGGTATTTTGAAAGGGTTCAGGCGGAAATAGACCTTCTGCAGGATCAGCTTCATGCCGGCCAGGGTTATCATACCCTCATCACGCAAAGTCCGGTAATACAGGAAAAACTCGACATCATCGACCAGGTGTCCAAAACCGATTCATCGGTGCTCATACTCGGTGAAAGCGGCGTCGGAAAGGAACTCTTTGCCGAGCAGATACATCTCCGCAGCCAGCGGAGCAAGAAACCCTTTGTCAGGGTAAACTGCGCCGCCCTGCCCGAAGGGCTCCTCGAAAGTGAACTGTTCGGCCATGTAAAAGGGGCCTTTACCAACGCCATACAGAACCGCAAGGGCCGTTTTGAGGCCGCTGACGGCGGGACCATCTTTCTTGACGAAATAGGCGACCTTCCCCTTCAGCTTCAAACAAAACTCCTCAGGGTCATACAGGAAAAATCCTTTGAGAAAGTCGGTTCCGACAAAACCATTACCGTAAACGTAAGAATACTTGCCGCCACCAACAAGGATATAGAAGCCCTGGTAGAGAAGGGTGAGTTCAGGAGCGATCTCTACTACAGGCTCAATGTGCTGCCCCTGTACATTCCCCCCCTGCGCCAGCGCCCCGAGGATATAGGCGCGCTGGCCGGCTTCTTTCTCCAGAAAAGCATGAGGGCGGCGAAAAAACAGCTTTCGGGCTTTTCGGATAAAGCAATGGAAACCCTTTTAAGCTATTCCTGGCCGGGAAACATACGGGAACTTGAAAACTGCATAGAACGGGCCTGTATTATAAGCAAGGGTGAATATATACAGAGCGAAGACCTGCTTCTCAAGACCGGAGGCGTTTCGCGTTACGAAGAGGATTACGGCGAAGACGGCAGCAGGAATTTAAAAAACGCCATCAATGCCTTTAAGGCCCATTATATAACACGGGTGCTTGAAAAAAACAACTGGAACCAGACCGGAGCGGCAAAGTCCCTTGACATACAGCGGACCTACCTTTCCCGCTTGATAAAAGAACTGAACATACTTAACCCCAAGGAGTAGGACCATGACCAGGAACGAGAAATTCGAGGAACATGAAAAGATAGATTTTACCACCAGGCTCGCCGATTTTCTCCAGCATAACCGCAAGCGTATCGCCGTTACCGGAGCTGTGATCATAGGCGTCTTTGTCATAGGCATTTCGGGATACGCTATATGGGAAAAAACAACCAGCGCCAATGTAAAGGCTGTGGAAGAACTGTACGACAGGTATTTTGAAATGGGGTTTGAGTCCTCGCAGGCAGACGGGGAAGAAGCCGACGAATATATCGAATCGGTACGGGAGTTTGCCGGGAAAAAATCCGGATACGCCGCGGTCCGCGCGTGGACCATACTCGGAAGGATATACCAGACCCGGAAGGAATGGTCCCTGGCCGAAGAAGCCTGGAGCAGGGCCGCGGAAACAAGGCCGGTAAGCTACATAACGCCGGTGAGCCTTTTCAACGCCGCCGCCGCCGCGGAAGAGCAGGGAAACCTCGCCAGGGCCATCGAGCTCTTGAACAGGATATCCGCCGAATACGCCGATACCTTTCCCGGCATTGCCCGGAGCTCTTTTTCCCTGGGAAGACTTTACGAAAAACAGCGGGATACTGAAGCGGCTGTTTCAGCCTACCGGACTGTAGCGGAAAACTGGCCCACAAGCTCCTGGGCGAACCTTGCCAACAGCCGTATCATCGCGCTTGCCATAGCGGAGCAAAAATAGAGGAGTGTAATGCGCCGGATTTTCCCTGTTTGCGCACTCATATTTCTTTTTTCCTGCGGTATCGAAGACTAT
>JAISDF010000151.1 GCA_031265025.1 Spirochaetaceae bacterium | reverse complement strand
ACTATTCTCCGGCGGGGGTAAAATTCCCGCAGGCCCTCAAGGGTGGTTTTTATCGCTGTGGGATGGTGGCCGTAATCATCCATAAAGAGTATGCCGCCGGCCTCGCCTATGATTTCGCTCCGCCTTCTGCTCCCGCTGAAACTCTCAAGAGCCGCCTTCATGCCGGGAAGGCGTTCTTTCAAACACGCTTCAAAGGCGGCGTCCCGCTGTCCCGCGCGCTCGGTCTCAAGAAGCGAAACGGTAAGGGCCAGGGCGGCGGCGGCGTCGAGGACGGTATGCCTTCCCGGAACCCTGAGCGTAAAGGGTTCGTCAAAACCCCTGAGGGAAAAAACAGTACGCTCGTTTTTTGTTTCGATATTCCGTATGGCAAAATCATCGCCGCCCTCCCCAGGGGCAACGGTGATGCCGTAGGGGACAAGCCGTATGTCTTTTCTCTTTTGACGCGCGATGGAGGCTGTCTCTGCCGCGCCCTGATCATCGGCGCAGTATATGAGCTTTCCGCCCGGCGGAAGGAGCAGGACATATTCCACAAAGGCGTCCCGTATTGATTCATAGCCTGGGTAAAAATCCTGGTGGTCGCTTTCCACGCTGGTAAGCACGACGCGCCTGGGGCGGAAGCTCAAAAAATGTTTCCGGTATTCGCAGGTTTCCGCGACAAAGTATTTACCGCCGAGAATCAGGGTTGAACGCCCGCCAAAGGCCCCTACGGCGCTTCCGGCAAGTACGCGGGCGGGAAGGGAGGCGGCCCTGACCAGTACGCCGCAGAGCGCCGTGGTGGTGGTTTTTCCGTGTACTCCCGCGATGCCTGAAGAGTCAAAATTTTTCGAATAGGCTCCCAGTGCGTCGGTATACTTTAACACCCTGAGCCCCATATTGAGCGCGGCCGCCAGTTCGGGGTTCTTTTCCCGGTCATAGGCCGCCGAATGTATGACCAGGCCGGCGTCAGGGGGAACATGGGCGCTGTCAAAGGATTCATACCAGGGTATTTCAAGCTCCCTGAGTATGGCGTCGGTATAAAATACCTCGGGCACGTCGGAACCGGAGAGCCTTGCGCCGTCGTGACAAAGCAGTTCGGCCAGGGCGGTCATGCCGGTGCCCTTGATGCCCACCATGTAGATTTTTTCCCCCGGCGCGAAACAGCCTTCCATTGTTCTACTGTACTCCTTATCGGGGTATATTGCAATTATCCCCTTCAGGATGAAAAATAGGGATATGGCTGACCACAAGGATTTTACATCGCCGGAAGAAGTATTCGCATGGCTTTCAGGGTTCATTAATTTTGAAAGGATCGCGGCAAAGAATTTCAGGCTTGACCGCATGAGTGTCCTTGCCGGAGAAGCGGGGCATCCTGAATGTTCCGCTCCGGTGATTCACATAGCCGGGTCCAAGGGCAAGGGTTCGATTACCGTGATGACAGCGGCGGTACTGGAAGAGGCGGGCCTTAAAACCGCCCGGTACACCTCACCACATCTGCTTGATTACCGTGAACGCGTTACCTTGGGCGATGATTTTTTTCCCGAAGCCCTGTACTGTGATGCCGCCGGGGAACTTCGCCGCGTAGTTCAGCGGGTCCGGGAGCGCGCTCTCCCCGGCCCCAGCGCCGGGGAGCCGACTTTTTTTGAACTTTTAACCCTTTATTTTTTTCTCTGCGCCAGAAGATCAGGATGCGATGCCATGGTTGTGGAAACCGGCATGGGAGGACGGCTCGACGCCACCAACATTGTCAGCCCTTTGGTTTCGGTGATCAGTTCCATAGAACTTGAGCATACCGAATACCTCGGAACCACCCTCGCCGCCATAGCCTGGGAAAAGGGCGGCATCATAAAAGAAAACCGTCCCCTGGTACTCGCCCCCCAGGAAGACGAAGCCCTTGCTGTCTTTGAGCGTCTCCGCGAAGAAAAAAAATCCTCCCTCATCTATCTGCCCAGGGAAGCCGTCATTGAAGACCTTACAATACGCTCGTCAGGAACGAATTTTACCCTGAGACTCGGAGCTTCTCCATTCAAATTTGAAATTCCCCTTGTCGGCAGGATACAGGCACAGAACGCCGCCCTCGCCGTTCTCGCGGTGCGAAAAGCCTTCCCGGATATTCCCATGGAAGTCATTGCCAGGGGCCTCAGGAAGGCAAAGCTGCCGGGACGTTTTGAATGCATAGGCGGCGGGCCTCCCTTTGTCATAGACGGCGCCCATACCCCCCAAAGCGCCCTGCTCGCGGCGGAAAGTTTTACCGCGCTCTACGGTTCGGGGGGCATACTCCTTTTCGGTTCTGTCGAAGGCAAGAACGCTTCAGGCATGGCCGAGGTACTGCTCCCCTGTTTTTCCCGGATCATTATTACCACTCCGGGAACTTTCAAGGCCAGTAACCCTGAGGCAATATTCAATCTGTACAGGGAACTGGCCGGGCAGGGGGCCGTTGAGAAAGACATCACGCTTATCACCGACACCGGAAAGGCTGTCGAGTACGCCCTTGCCCTGGGCAGGGAACAAAAACTCCCCGTCCTGGGTACAGGTTCCTTTTATCTTGCCGCCGAAATCAAAAAGGCTGCCGGGGCCCTGTCCTGACAAAGCCGCGGCAATGTGGGTCAGGCCCTCCGGTAATCCTCAATCAGCGGCGGAATGAAAAAATCGCGGGGAGCGCCGTTTTCCGGGTCAAGGAAAGAAAGGCCCTGGGCTTTAAGGGCGAGGGCCGGTTTTTCCGCCGCGCCGCTATTGGCAACACCGCTATTGGTAACACCGCCGCCGATAGCGCCAAGGGCGGCATCACCACCGCCGTATACAGTGTCCCCGGCTATGGGGAAGCCAAGCCAGGCCATGTGGCAGCGTATCTGGTGGCGGAATCCCCTGGTAAGGGAAAGTTTCGCGTAGATACATTTCCGGCGGAACATTGTTCCGTCCGCCTGTTCCGCGGCCAAAATCGTGGTACGGTACACCCTGCCCTTTCCGCCGGGACTCACGGCCGCTACGGGCCGCACGGCCTTTCTCCCCGGACCATAGGCCCTGAAAGCGCTTTCCACGCAAAACCTGTCCGCCGGCGGGAAAATCCCGGCGAGGCCGGGAGGAAGGGGCGGAAAACCGGGAAGCGCGGAAAGCGGGGGAACGAGCAGGGCGCCGTAGGTTTTGACAATGCGGTCTTCTTCCTGCTGGCGCTTCAGGTTTTCAAAGGCTTCCTGGGTACGGGCGGCCAGTACCAACCCCCTGGTTTCCCTGTCAAGACGGTGAAGCATGCCGCCGTCCCTGTCCGTTTTTCCCCTGACGCGGCTCAGGCAGGGATAGCGTTTAACGCACCAGTCGAGGAGGCTCGTTCCGCCTGAGCCGAGCGGGACGGTGTGCATGAACGGCGGCTTGTACAGCACCAGGAAGGCGGGACTTTCATACACGACAAAGGGTTCGTACATGAACTAGGCCTTTCCGTCAAGTTTACGTATCAGAGTGAGAAAAGCCCCCGGAAGGGGCGCTTCAAAATTCATATAGTTTCCGCCGGGTATCTGTATAAGCAGCCTCTTCGCGTGGAGCATCAGAGGGGCATGGGGGAAATTTTTGTCCTTTCTTCCGTATAACGGATCTCCCAGTATGGGACAGCGCAGATATTTGAGGTGAACCCGGAGCTGGTGGGTGCGTCCCGTACGGGGACGGAGCAGGAGCAGCGAATAGTCCTGTCCGTGCAGACGCCATCTCCGCAGGACACGGTATTTGGTAAGGGCTTTCTTGCCCCTGGTTTCTGATACGGTGAATTTTTTTCTGTCCCTGCTGTCCCTGGTTAAAAAGGTCTCCGCGCTGCCCTCGGCCTGGGGCGGCCCTCCCTGTACCAGGGCAAGGTAGTTTTTTTTTGCCGACCTTTCCTTAAACTGGTCCGAGAGAAAGGCAAGGGCCCTTTCGTTATAGGCGGCTATAATTACCCCGGAGG
>JAISDF010000129.1 GCA_031265025.1 Spirochaetaceae bacterium | reverse complement strand
CCGAAACGGGCCTTGAAGCGGCCCCAAAAAGCGGACTGCAGAAAGGATTCCGATGCGGAGGCAGGATCGGAAGGCGCAAGGACAGGGACGGGAATTCCCGCCGGAACCGCGCCTGAGTCTTCCCCGCCCGAGCCTTCTCCGTCCGGGTCCGCCATGTCAGTGAATTTCCCCGTCAACAATCACGCTTGTCCTGACAGGCTTCCCGTCCAGGGTGAGGGCCCTGCCGGCCGCGCTGACAATGCCGTTTACTGTCCGCAGGGGTACGCTAAAGAAGCTGTCCACGGTGATTTCCGCCGGAACGGGCGTCAGCCCCTCGGGACAGCCGGTATCGGACGCGGAGGTTTCGGGGGCCTCAAGAACAACCCTGGTCCCCGTGGCTATGCCTGAGGCGTCAAGGACCTCGCAGCGTTCGGCGCCGTCAGGACCGTTATGGTCTTCGGCGGCCAGAAGCATGCCCCGGCTTACCACGCCCCGGAGTTTTGCCGCCTTGAGGTTATACGCGACAATAACGCGCTTGTGGAGCAGTTCTTCTTCCCTATAGAACGGGACAAGGCCGGACACAATCACCCGCTCCTCCCCGGCTATGTCCAGGGTTTCGACGTAGAGCTTTTCCGCGTTGGGGTGTTTCTCGACTTTCACTATTTCCGCGACCCTGAGGTCAAGGACGGCGGCGAAACGTTTTGCAATCTCTTCCGGGGAAAGGACGGGAGCGCTTTCCGCTTTGCTGTCCTGGACCGGCTTTTTCGCGTTCACCGCAGCGCCGGATGGAACGCCGGTCTTTTCCGCCCGTTCTTTCTGGGTGCCCGAATACCGCTCGCGGAGTTCATTGACAAGATCATCCTCAAGTTTAGCGAAAAGCACTTCGCTCTTTACCACTTCGCGGAGCCCCTTGTCCCTGCCCAGGTCGTTCCAGCCCAACCCGCGCGGTCCGATGGAAAGGCCGAAGAACGAGGCTATCCTGGCGGCCGCCTGGGGCATATAGGGTTCTATCATCACCGCTATATCCCGTACCGCGTAACAGAGTTCCGCGATGAGGGTCCCGGCCTTTTCGCTTTCATCAACGCGCTTTTTCCACGGCTCGCCGTCCTGAAACGTTTTGTTGGCAAAGGAGGAAAGTTCGAAAATTTCCCGCAGGGCGTCCCGGAGTTCCGCCCATTCAAGTTTTTCGGTGATCCTCTCCTCATACTTTTTCAGCGTCTCCCAGAAGGACTGGTTACGGTGACCGGCGTGAAGGGCCGGTATCTTTCCGCCGTAGTAACGGCTCACAAAGGAAAGGGTGCGGTTTACCAGATTCCCCAGGTTGCCGATGAGTTCCCCGTTGACCTTTTCCTGAAAATCCTTCCAGGTAAAGAGGGCGTCTGCCCTTTCGGGCCTGTTGTAAAAAATATAAAAGCGCCATACATCGGCGGGAATCCCGGTTTCCATCACGTCATTGCCAAAAACCCCGATGCCCCTGGTCTTGGAGAATTTGCCGCTTTCGTAATTCAGGTATTCGGAACTGGACATATGATGAAGCATGGTCCACTTTTCTCCCGTACCGAGAAGGCTTGAGGGGAATATGACCGTATGGAAGGGTATGTTGTCCTTTCCGATAAATTGAAAAAGGTCTACCTCGCCGGGGCTCTTCCACCAGTGGTCCACAAAGCCGCGCCAGTTGCCTGTGTTTTCCGCGCCCAGGTTTCCGGTTATGGAAATATACCCTATGGGCGCGTCAAACCACACGTAGAACACCTTTTTTTCGTAGCCCTCTTTGGGAACGGGAATGCCCCATTTAAGGTCCCTGGTGATGGCCCTTTCGCGGAGGCCGTCCCGTATCCAGGCCTGGGTCATCTGTATCGCGTTGTTTGCCCACCGGCCCTTTACCGAGGCTTCCTGTATCCAGGGTTCGAGCCTGTCCCTGATGGCGGGAAGATTGATGTACAGATGCCTGGTTGACCGGAGGGCCGGCTGTGAGCCGCAGCTTGAACAGCGGGACTCCTTGAGTTCGGTGGGATCAAGGAGCTTGCCGCAGGACTCGCACTGGTCCCCCCTGGCGTCGGCGTAACCGCAGTGGGGACAGGTCCCCCGCACATAACGGTCGGCGAGGAAGCGGCCGCAGGAAGCGCAGTAGAGCTGCTCTATGGTCTTTTCGGTGATAAAGCCCTGTTCGTCAAGTTTTTTGAAAATATCCTGGACTATTTCAGTCTGTATGGGCGTTGAGGTACGGCCGAATTTGTCAAAGGCTATATGAAACCAGCGGTAAATTTCGGCGTGTATGGCAAAATAACGGTCGCAAAGTTCCCTGGGGCTTATCCCCTCCTCGTCCGCCCTGGTTTCGGTAGCCGTTCCGTATTCGTCGGTGCCGCACACATAGAGGGTTTCGTAGCCTTTGAGCCTGCAAAAACGGGCAAAACAGTCCGCCGAGAGAACCTGTATGAGGTTTCCCAGATGAGGCACGTTGTTTATATACGGCAGGGCTGAAGTGATCAAACGGCGTTTCATGTAAAAGAATATAGGAAGCCCTTTAATCTCTGTCAAGGTCGCGCTGTCAGGGATTACGATGATACATGGCCGTATTGCTTATGAAGCCGCCGCCTGAGAGAATCAGTATTACCCGGCGGTCTCCCAGGTATTCTTCCATAACGCGACGGGCTTCCCCGGCGGGCATAACGCAGAGCGCCGTGGTCAGAGCGTCATTCCGCGCCGCGTCCCCGCCTATCACCGTCGCGGAAATGATTTCCCCGCCGGAAGGATACCCTGTTTTACCGTCAATGATATGACTGTATCTCCTGCCGTCTATGGTATAAAAGCGGTCATAGCTTCCGCTGGTAGAGATACCTTCGTCCTTTCCGTAGGCGGTAAGGTATTTTTCGTTCCGGTCAAAGGGTGAACGTATATTAACCGGCCATAGATCCGCGCCAAAGGAATTGTCTTCCTGATTGTCTTCTTCTACATAGCGTTCCA
Source organism: Spirochaetaceae bacterium (assembly GCA_031265025.1). Classification (GTDB taxonomy): domain Bacteria; phylum Spirochaetota; class Spirochaetia; order Treponematales; family Breznakiellaceae; genus JAIRTD01. The sequence goes on along the minus strand of JAISDF010000129.1, from coordinate 1,392 downwards.
AAAGCCGGAAACTGCTTGAGCCGATATTTACCATTCCGTAACGGTAGCCATAAGCGCGGAGCAATTCGGCGACTTTTTCAGCCGCGTACCCTTTACCGATGGCCCCAAAGTCTATTTTAAGGGAATACCTTTGGCCATCGACAAATTCATCGGGCCCGGTTTTGGATAAAACGAAGCGCCCTTCCTCGCCGCCTAGAACGCAGCGGGAAAAATCGGCAAGGCGGGTAAAAGCGCCGATGTATTGTTCCTCCGGCAGGGCCGAGGAAGGACCGCCGGGTCTGTCGTAGGGCATGACAAGACGGGACTGGGCGGGAAGGGAAAAGCGCGGGGTAAAACCCCAGAGATCGGTCAGAAGATACACCGCCGGATTAAAGGCGCCGCCGGTAAGTTCGTTCATTTCCCCGGCCAGACGGAAAACCTCGGCTGTTTCGTCGGTAATGGCGATGCCGCTCCCGGCATTCAGGGCGTTAAACCTTCCTATATCGCCTTCGGGAATTTCAGACGAGAGCTTTGTCTCAAGGTCTTCCAGAAGGGCTTTTGTTTCGTTCCAGCAGTTTTCCCAGTTTTGCAGGGCTCCCGCCCCGGAAAAATCGGCAAAGACCACGATTTGGGTAAAGGTCCCGAAATACCCCGTCGTGGTCCGCCGCCTGACGGTAACTTCGCTTTGTGGTCTGCCGAAAAGAGACGCCGGAACCGACGCCAAAAGGACAAAGAACAGGGCGGCCAAAGCCCCCCTGCCCGGCAGCGGTTCCGGCTTGAACAGGCGCTCCCTCATGCCTGCTTGTTGTTTACATAAAAACGCGCGGCGGTCATAAAGCAATTCCGTATAAGCTGACTGGAAAAAGTTCCCTGCACGGTAGCGCCGGTATAGATCAGGGAAGTACCTGTGATGACCTCTACACCGTAGATATCCGTTTCCACATCAAACTGTTTTCCGGTAACAAGTCCGCCGGTAAAACCGTCAAAGGCCGTTTCCGAATTGATAACTACTTCCTGGTAGGCAGCGAGTTTTTCCTCGGGCGTTGTAAACTGGCCCTGGGTAGTACCGTCCCTGACTATACGGGAAGCAACGACATGATCCGTACTTTCATCAATAACAATAAGAATCCGGTATGGATTGGGAATCTGGCTGGCATAGCCCATGTCCCGGCTTCCCGCCGAATCGTACCTGGCGGAACCCCTGACAAGCATGGCCAGCACCCTTCTGCCGTCAGGGGCAAGGCCCCTGGCCGCGTTCAATATATCACCGTACCTGGCGTTCACCGTGTACGAGGACTGGAAGGGCCGGTAACTGGCCGGATACAGTTCCGCCGCCTGGCCGGAAAATTCATCCACCGCGGCGCCCTGACTCGCGCAGGACGCGAAAACCAGTGCGCCCGCGAAAGCTATGGC
>JAISDF010000094.1 GCA_031265025.1 Spirochaetaceae bacterium | reverse complement strand
TGGACATTGCTTTCCATCATGCCCCGGTCCGCAAATTCCACATAGATCACCATGTGAAACCCGAGTACCGCCGCCACCGCGAAGAACAGCAAAAAATATTCTTTTATTGACATGTAACCGGCGTTTATACGTTTGTCTTTTTTTCTGAAAACCAGATTTAGTACGGAGCCTGTTTCGGTCTTGCTTTTCACTTGAGTACCGCCTTATACCCCAGCCCGTGAACGGTTACAATTTCAAAATCCCTGCAATCCGAAAATTTTTCCCGTAGTTTGGTGATATACACATCCACCGTCCGGGGGGTGCTTCCGCTTTCAGTACCCCAAAAATCGTCCATAAGCTGGTTCCGGGTAAAGGTCTGTTTGGGGTACGACAGGAGTTTGAAAAGTACGTTGAATTCCCTTGTGGTCAGGGGAATTTCCACCCCCGCCAGCGTGGCGGCCATCTCGTCGGCGTTGAGGACGAGGCTTCCGGCGGTGAGTTTTTTTTCGTTGGCGATATTCGCGCGCCGCAAAAGCGCCCCCACCCGCAGGGCCAGCTCGTCCAGATCAACGGGCTTGACCATGTAATCATCAATACCAATACGAAAACCCTTCTGCTTCGAGCCGATATCATCCCTGGCGGTAATAAAAAGGATAGGTATCATCTTGTCCTGTTCCCGCACCATGGCGGCGAACTTGAAGCCGTCCACTTCGGGCATCATAATGTCGGAAATAATGAGGCCGATGATGTTGTCTATCATGCGGTCAAAGGCTTCCACCGCGGAAAGGCAGCCGATGGCTTTATAACCCTGTTCGGTAAGATGGGCGCAGACTATGCGGTTCAGTTTGTCATCGTCCTCTACCACCAATATATTGATCATGAGTTTTTCCTTTACGGTTCATAGTATCATAACTCATAAAAAAGTTGTTAAAGATATGTTAAATATACCTGGTAATTCCTTCTTCCTGAAAAGGGACGGAAACCTGAACGCCAGGGAAGGAAGCAGGGTAAAGGCGCAAAGAGCCGAGGTTCCCACGCCAAGGCAGCTTACCAGGGCCAGGGTACGGACCAGTGTGTTTACCGCGCCGGAAAGAAAAAGAAAGGGAAGGGAACCCAGGACCGTGGTAAGGGTTGTGGCAAGAAGGGGATAGATTTTTTTCCGCAGGGCCCGGTAGAGAACAAAAAAACCCGGAAGGGAAGGCTTTTCCGGCAATTTCATTATCGAAGATGAAAGTTCCCCGGCGCAGAGAACGGCGGCGTTAACTGCCATGCCGCTCACCGCCACAAACGCGCAGGCCGCTTCTCCGCTTACCGGACTTCCGGCGATACACAGGGCGGGCAGGGCCAGGGATGGCGGTATTACCGCGAGGATGGCCAGGGGCAGGGTAAAGGATTCATGCACCGCGCCTATGACAAGATAACAGAAGAAAAGGGCCATGACAAAAAACCACAGTGTCCCGGAAAGGGCTTCGGCCCGTCTCACCGCTTCCCTGTCAAATTCAACGCTGTAACCGGGAGGAAGTTCCGTGCCTTCCAGTACCGGCGCAAGGACTTCCCTGACCTTTCTCGGATCCATGTTCTTTGTCCGCACCGAAAAACCGGCGGTGCGTCTCCGGTCTTCTCTCCGTATGCTTGAGGTCTCCCGGCCGGTTTCTGAAAAAACAAGCGTATTGAGGGGAACCGGGCCTTTGCCCGAAAGTATATAAAGCGCGTCCAGGTCTTCTTTTGACGGTCCGCTGAAAGGAAGTCCCCGTATCCGCACATCGGTTTCGCCGTGGCTGTTCACCCTTTTGTACGCCACAGGCCCTTCAACAGATCGGCGGATCAAATCACCGACGGCTGAAAAACTTATGTTCTCCCTGGCAAGTCTTTCCCTGTCGGGCAGGAACGAGAGGCGTTTGCTTCCCTCCTTGAAGTTAAGGACTGTTTCCAGGACCGGAGCCAGGCCGGAACAAAGGCGCGCCATATCCACGGCAAGGGAGCGGCACTTGTCGTCATCATCTCCGGCTATGGTTATTTCCCAGATATTTTCTCCGGCTGACGCTTCGGGTATATACACAAAGCCTCCCGCGACAGGTATGGTCCTTGCCGTTTCGCGTACCCTGTCCCCGTCAACAATGCCCGGATCAAAAGAAACCAAAACCGATCCCGATGAAAGCCTGGCGCTGGTCTGAACCGCCCTGATACCGGGAACGGCACGGAGGCTTTCCGCGTAGGGCGTCAGGGCCCTGTCGACTTCTTCCATAAGAAGGCCTCCCCGGAATTCAACCCTGGCATAGACGGAATCTTCTGACGGAACACTTCCCGCCGAAGCGCCAGAAAAAAAGAGGGCCATGAGTCCCGACGCGCTGACAATGAGCCAGAACAGCGGCATGAGAAGCGGCTTTGCCGCTGCCAGGCGGACGGTCAGAACAAGGCAGACTCTTATCCTTCGTGACAGGAAACGCTTCAGCGATTTTACGCGGGTCAGTACATAGCCGCCGGGGCGTATCGCGTAAACGGATATGGTGCGCATAACGGGCGTAATCTGGTTTCTCCGCATATCCCGGAAAAGAAGGGGCGGAAGCAGAAATATTGAAGAAAGAAGCGCCGACAGGGTAACTGATCCGGCGGCCCAGGCTATGGCGCTTACGCCGCCGGAGAGGGACTCAAGGCCGAGAAGGGGAATGAGGGCGGCTATGGTTGTCGCCGAAGACGAGATGAGGCCCGGGAGCAGTTTGGCAAGGGCCTTCCGTCCCGTGTCCATGGTACGCGCCGGGGCCAGGCCGCCGGTACAAAGGATGGCGGCGTCAACAGCGCTTCCCGCGCCGGCCGCAAGCCCGGCGAGGATTGTGCGGTCCAGGCTGAAGCCCAGCACACTGAGCAGGGCAGCGGCTTCAACAAGCATGAAAGGAACGGCAAGGGCCGCGAGACAGGCCGGAAGCGGCGAGCGGGAAGCAAAGCAGGCTGAGGCGATAGCGACCATGAGCGCCCCGGAAAGAGCCGCCTTGAGAATGGAAGCATGGGCCCGCTCTTCTTCAGCTCCACGGTCGGAGAGTACAAAAAAATCAACGGCCCGGCCTGATCCACTCAAAGGGTCAGTCTTCGTTTCTTTAACGGACACCATGCGCGAAGAAGACGTCCCGTTTTTGAAACGTTCAAGTTCCTTTTTTATTTCTCTTGAAAGCCCGGCAAGGTCGGCCTGGGACGCGCTCATAACGGCAATCATCACCGCCGGTTTTCCGTCCAGCCGGGAAATGCTGTCAGGAGTCCGTTCACTTTCATATACATCGGCGATGAGTTTGAGGGGAACCACGCCGCCGCCGGGAAGCGGGATGAGGGCCTCGGATAGTTCTTCGCCTGTTCCGTAACGCCCGTCAACATTGATAAGAATGTTCCCTGTACCTGTCCTCAGTTCCCCGCCGGGCAGGAGAAGGTCCTGGACGCCGAGAAAGGCGGCAAGAAAGGAAGCGCTGACGCCTCTTGCCAGGGCGGCCTCATTTTTAAGGGCTATGACCAGTTCGGTAAGACCTGTTCCTGCAAGTTCAACCTCTCCGCTTCCTTCAATGCTCTCGAGGGCCGGTTTCAGTTCCCGTTCAAGGAGAATGCCGAGCCGTTCAGGCAGGGGCTTTTCTCCCGACGGCACCACCACGGCGCTCCACACCGGAAGGCGTCTGTCGTCCCCTGAGACCAGTTCCGGTCTCTGTACCGAGGAAGGCAGCGTTTCGTATACCCGCTGTACCGCTTCCCTGAACGCCTCATAAGCGCCCCTGGCGCCGGTCTTGAAACGGGCAAAGGCGCGGACCATGCCGTTCTCTGAAACCGTTGAAAGGGAATTCAGTCCCGGAAGGGCGGAAAGGGCTTCTTCCAGGGGAAGCGCTATGGACCGTTCCATCTCCCG